>CAZEXO010000013.1:6619-33745 GCA_964516545.1 uncultured Melioribacteraceae bacterium | reverse complement strand
CGACACTTAACCCTGACAAATCATGAAACCAAATAAATGATAGCGGTGTGAGAGAAATTGTCGCGAGTAAAAGCACAACGCTGATTCCGGTAATTGTTGCGAATTTTTTTAACTGCCCGTGATTCTCAAATTTATCGCCTAACAGTGCAATACTTACCTCCTGAAAAGATAAACCCATACTTCTGAAAATAAACACCAGTGAATTTATTACCGGAAGAACTGCGAGTGATTCAAGCGCCATCCGGCTTTGCCCGACGAAAAAAGTAATCATCGGATGAACAGCCAGCCCCATGAATGAAGTCAAAGCCAGGGGATAATAGAATTTAAATATTTCTTTCATAGATAAAATTTCATCCTCTTCAGGGTTTTCCTTTTCGAGTTTCTGTAAAAGGTCCGTACTCATTAATTTACTTGCAACAGCTTCAGCTAAAACTCCTGCAGCCAATGCTGCAGCACCGACATAAGCCCCCTGCAGATTTGAGTTTAGAAATAATATCAGAGCAGTCCCAAACATGAAACTCAGTCTGACAATTGTTCCATAAGCCACCCGCCGCGTTTGGTTATAATGTGTCATTACACCCTGATAAAACCGACGGTAACCGATAGCCGCAGGCCAGGGAATTAAAATAATTGTCGCTACATGAGTAAGTGATGAAACCTCGCGAGGCAGACCGATTAATGTTTCGGTAATAAAGTAAAAGACAGGCGAATAATTGAAAAGCAGCATCACCGTTGTTGTTATGATATTAATTGCATAAACGAATTTTTTAAGTTTTTGAAATGAACCCAATCCTTTAATCAGCGCTATTGACGCACTCATCATCATGATAACCGGAGCCTCGATGATTATTGCAAATGAAAAGGCTACCCCGTAAGCAGCAAGGTTAAATTTTGGTTCACTCATTCGAGCTATCACAGCCGAGAGATAAGGACCCTCAACCGACATCATCAGCCAGGTGGCGGCAAGAGGCATCCAAAAAACAAATATTTTTCTGAGTGTTAATTGATTATTAATTTCAGTCATCGCATTAATAAAATTTGGTTTCTAACTTACAAAGAATACAAACCAGAAACTAACTTCAGACATTTCTTGAAATGCATCTGTTATTGCGCTAATTTTCATGAACAAACAAAGGAGGTTTTATGATCAAACAGGAATTGCTCGATATACTTTGCTGCCCTAAAACAAAGGCTGATCTCGTGCTGGATAACAATACGCTGGTTTCAACCGACAAAAAAACCCGTCTTCGTTATCGAATAGAAAATGATATTCCCATAATGTTGATTGACGAAGCTGAAGAGTTAAGTCCTGAAGTCTGGACAGAAATTATGAAACGACATGGAAGAGAGATTTAGTTTATAGATGTTAGAAGCAAGACTCATAGAACCGAGATGATTTTTTACAGTTCAGGTGCGGAAGTTAATTCTATTTTTCCTATCATGTCATTGCCGTAAAGGTAAGCATATTTAATTTGGTTGGTTGTAATGTTATAAACAGCTACTGCTCGTCCGGAGGCGTCGTAAACAAATTGTTTGGCGGCGTTATTAATGAATGCTGACAAAAAAGTATCGAATCATTTCCATGATTTTCACTAATTTAATTTCCATGATTTCCAAAAATGACATAGATCAAATTCAACCTTATCTCGCGGACGCGGCTAATTACAAGGGCAATTGCTCGACAGTATATTTTCCCGAATCAACTGAAGATATCGTGTCGCTTCTGAAAAACGCTAATAACAAAAACATGAATGTAACAATTGCAGGAAATGGTACAGGGCTTACGGGTTCACGCGTGCCTGACGGAGGAATTGTAATTGCTACCGATAAATTGAACAATATTATTAAAATAGATAAAGACTGTGCCACAGTTCAACCGGGTGTTTTGCTTGATGATTTTCTGAAAATTATAAGCGAGAAAAATTTCTTCTATCCGCCCGATCCGACCGAGAACAATTGTTTTATCGGCGGAACAGTTGCAACAAATGCATCCGGCGCAAAAACTTTTAAGTACGGATCAACACGCGATTATGTCATCGGATTGAAAATAGTTTTACCAACCGGCGAATTACTGACACTCAAACGCGGCGAAGTTTTTGCGCATAATTACAATCTGAATTTCACGACTGATGAAGGACGAAAAATATCAATTCAACTTCCTGAAATCTCAATGCCTTCCACAAAACATGCAGCGGGTTATTTTATCAAACCCGACATGGATTTGATTGATCTTTTTATCGGCAGCGAAGGGACGCTGGGTGTAATTACAGAAATAGATCTAAGACTACTTAAGAAACCCGGAAACATTCTTTCATCTGTTATATTTTTTTATTCGGAACAAGACGCTTTTAATTTCCTCTTTGAGTCCCGCGATAAAAGCAAGGCAAATCGTTTCTCTTCAGACGACGCCTTGATAAATGCCCGCGCTCTCGAATTTTTCGACTATTTCTCTTTGCAGTTCATGAGAGAAGATTTTCAGCAAATTCCCGAAACCGCTAAAGCCGCGTTATGGTTTGAACAGGAAATCATTTCCGATGAAAACATTTTGTTGAACACCTGGCTTGAACTTATTGAAAGACACCATGGCGATATTGAAAAAAGCTGGATCGCTACAAACGAAAATGACAGAGAGAATTTCAAAGACTTTCGGCACACCGTTGCCTGGAAGGTAAATGAGTTTGTTACCCAAAGAGGATTAAAAAAAGTTGGAACCGACACAGCGGTTCCCGATGAATCATTCCGGGGGTTTTATAATTATATTACAAAAATTGCCGAAGAAAGCGGAATCAAATATGTTGTGTATGGTCATTTCGGTAATTCACATCCGCACATGAATTTATTGCCTCAGAATGAGGAAGAGTACAATAAATCCTGTGATATTTATAAAAAAATCTGTCAGAAAGCTGTTGAGCTGAATGGCACCGTTTCAGCCGAGCATGGTATCGGAAAAATTAAACGTCAGTATTTGCTTGATATGTTCGGCGAAAATAAAATACGGGAAATGGCTTCGGTTAAAAAAATACTCGATCCGAATCTTATTCTCGGTATCGGGAACATTTTCGATCCTAAATTCCTTCAATAGAAAGTTTATTGTTTATTTCAGACATGAAAAACATTTTCATTACATATTTAATTTTTGCAGCAGTTCTTATCGCCCAGGAGAATTCGCTCCAGCAAAAATATCAGCTTGCACATGAATATCAGGCCGCCAACGATCTTCAGAAAGCCATGGAGATTTATGAAGATATTCTTAAACAAGAACCTGATAACCTTCTTTTCTTCAATGATCTTCATGAGTTATATATAAGATTAGGAGAGTATGACAAAGCAATATCTTCCATAAATATTCTTCTGAAAAAGCGCCCTGATGATATCGACCTTCACGGGAAACTCGGCGACACTTATTTTAAAATGGGAAAACGAGAAGACGCCTTCGCCATTTGGAATAATGCCGTTAAACTTCCCGCAAACAATGCTATGAGTTATAGAATTATTTCAAATTATCTCATGCAAAACCGGGCTTTTGATGAAGCGATAGAAATGCTTAAACGCGGACGTGAAACCGCGGGAATGAATGATCTTTATACATTTGACATTGCCCAGCTTTACACAATCACCATGCAATTTGAAGATGCAGCTAATGAATACTGCCATCTCCTTCTGCAACAACCTCAGCAATTATCCGGCGTTCAAAGCCGCATCACCGCATATCTTGACAGGCAAGGAGCCGCCGAACAATTTATTTCCGGAATAAAACTGTTTTATGAAGATCACCGGGAAACAGTTATCGCGTCTTTACTTTCTTATCTTTACAAACGAACAAATGAATTCCCAAAAGCTTATGAAATAGATTCCGAACTGGATAAACTGACTAACGCAAACGGGCAGTTGATTTTTGCCTTTGCAAATGAAGCATTCAATAACAAAGCTTACTCTACATCCTCAAAAGCTTATAAACAAATAATTGATGAAATAAAAAATCTGAATCTCTTACCCAATTCTTACCTCGGTTATGTTAAGTCAAAAGAGATGGAGCTCGGCATAATTTTATCCGGGAAATTTAACTGGGAATTTTCTTCGGTAACCGACACTTCCATGTATGACGATTACAGAGAATTAATCAGTGAATACGAAAAAATAGGAAAACTATTCATGCGTCCGGATATCAGTGCGGAAGTTAATTACAGAATAGGTTATATATATTTTCATCGATTCGGAAATCGGGAAACGGCTCAGAATTATTTCGAACTCTCCACATCCGAAATTAATAACGGACCGTTTGCATTGCTATCAAAAGAAGAGCTGGTAAAAATCTTTATCCAAAAAGATGATTTAACTGAAGCTCTTGTTCTTTTGAAGGATCTGCTCAAACAAAGTAATCTCATATTAACAAATAAAAACAGATATCAGCTTGAACTCGCCCGCGTGTATTTCTGGCAGAATAAATTTGAAGAATCCATGAAAATTCTCTCGGACCTTACCGGCAACACAGATGATGACGCCGCTAACGACGGAATAGAATTATCATTAATTATTAATTCGGCAAATAAAGATTCTGTTTCGTTATCGAAAATAGCTTACGCCGATTTGTTATCCTGGCAAAAAAAATATCCGGAAGCCTCTGGTATTTTTAAAGAAATATTTGAAACCCCGGATCTGTTTTTTCTAAATGAATACGCGGGACTAAAATATGTTGAAATGCTACTCATGGAGAACAATATTCCGCTCGCGACTTCGGTACTCGAAAAAATCACAACGGATGAAATGCCGGGTATTTTTAAAGATAAAGCCGTATTTTTACTGGGAGAAATTTATCAGTTTGCCGTTATGGATATCGGTAAGGCAAAGAGAATTTACGAAAGATTGCTTGAAGAATTCCCGTTCTCGATATATCTTGAACGTGCAAGAGAAAATTTATTGTACATTAATAGCAAAGAGAGAAATAATTCATGAGCGTAAAAAAAGAGCACGCTGATGTTAAATGTTCATTTTGCGGCAGAAGCGGAAAGGAAGTTTCCAGCATGGTTGCCGGCCCGGATGTTTACATCTGCGACATTTGCATAAAAACAAGCGTTGACATCATTAAAAATAATCTTGCCGCTTATACAGCCAAGACACAATTCAAAGGTTCACTGACTCCAAAACTCATTAAAAAAAGTCTTGACGAGCATGTAATCGGTCAGGAGAAAGCAAAAAAGGTTCTTTCAGTCGCGGTTTATAATCACTACAAACGCATTAACTCAAACTCATCTTTTTTTGAACTTGATGACGTTGAGATCGAAAAGAGTAATATTTTATTGATTGGACCAACAGGCGTTGGTAAAACATTAATCGCTCAAACGCTGGCAAAAATTCTTGATGTTCCTTTCGCAATTGCCGACGCAACAACGCTAACCGAAGCCGGTTATGTTGGCGATGACGTTGAAACAGTTCTGGTGCGCCTGCTTCAGGCATCTGATTATAATCTTGAAAAAGCGCAGAAGGGAATTGTATACATTGATGAAATTGATAAAATCGCGCGTAAGAGTGAAAGTACTTCGATTACACGCGACGTATCAGGCGAGGGAGTTCAACAAGCGCTGCTGAAAATTCTTGAAGGAACTATTGCAGGCGTTCCCCCGCGCGGCGGCAGAAAACACCCTGAACAAAGTCTGATAAATATTAACACGAAAAATATTCTGTTCATCGTCGGCGGGGCTTTCGACGGAATAGATTCTATAATCGCCTCGCGAATAAATAAAAATACCATGGGGTTCGATACCGAGGTTACTTCTAAACATGTCGACAAAGAAGAATTCGTGCAAAAAACCCAGCCAGAAGATTTGGTAAAGTATGGTTTGATACCGGAACTTGTCGGTCGTTTACCTGTTGTGGCTCCGCTTCACCAGTTAAGTGAAGAAGCCATGACCGCGATTTTAACGGAGCCCAAAAACGCCATCATAAAACAGTTTAAGAAACTCTTCATGATAGAAGGCGTTGAACTGGAATTTGATCAGGCTGCGCTGTCAAGCATTGTTACCAAGGCAATTGAAAGGAAAACGGGCGCCCGCGCTCTTCGTTCAATTGTTGAAGGTATTTTGCTGAATATCATGTTTGATCTTCCTGAAAAGAAAAACATTGAAAAATGTCTGATTACTAAAGCAGTTGTTGAAGAAGAAACGGAACCCATATTCATTGAACGTGAAAAGAAATCTGCGTAACCCATAAATTATTCGAAAGAAAGCTCAGATCATTCTTTTGCTCTGGGCTTTTTTATTATGATGAAAATTATTTTAATAAATATTACTTTCTTTTTCCTGTTGATCTTAAATTCATCCGCGCAGGATAAAATATTTATCCCCATGGACCTGAAACAAACAGATCATCTTAAAGCTTATGGTATAACTTTTAACTCTCTGAAAACCGGACTAACCGCCGACTGGTTACTAAATTACAGAGGCGGTTCATTTTTAATTGACTACTCGGATCGTATTAAACTCGAATGTCAGTTAAAGGGTGTTTTTTTTGAAATCATAAGTAGTAGTCAGGTGTTGGAAATTTACGCTACGGTCCAGAGCGAAGATAAAAATATGGATGTGGCTCGTCTTGAAAAAGCTCCTGAAATAGCCGTGTATGTTACTCCCGGATCTGAACCCTGGGATGACGCTGTTACTCTCGCTCTTGAATATGCCGAAGTTAAATACGACAAAATCTGGGTAGAAGAAATTTTCCGTGGCGACCTTTCAAAATATGACTGGCTTCATCTGCATCACGAGGATTTTACAGGTCAATACGGCAAATTCTACGGTAGTTTTCGCAATGCTCAGTGGTATATTGAACAGCAAATGTTATATGAGGGTGAAGCTAAAAAACTTGGTTTCAAAAAAGTATCGGAAATGGAACGTTACATCGCGCTGTCAATTAAAGATTTCATAAGTCAGGGCGGATTTCTTTTTGCAATGTGTTCAGCAACTGATTCTTATGATATCGCCCTCGGCGCGCAGAATCTTGACATCGCGGATTTTATGTACGACGGCGATCCCGCGGACAAAGATGCTAACTCAAAACTTGATTATTCGGCAACCCTCGCTTTTGAAAATTTCAATCTGGAAACAGATCCCTATGTTTATGAATACAGCGATATTGATGTTCAGCCGGTTGAAATTGGAAATCAGAATAATGACTACTTCACATTGTTCGATTTCTCAGCAAAATACGATCCAGTTCCAACAATGCTTACACAATCGCACCTGAATGTTATTCGCGGATTTATGGGACAGACAACCATGTTCAGAAAAAATCTGATAAAAAAATCAGTTTACATTTTAGGCGAGCGGGCAGGCACGGACCAGGTGAAATATATACATGGTAACTACGGACGGGGTACGTTTACTTTTTACTCAGGCCATGATCCTGAGGATTATCAACATGCTGTCGGCGATCCTCCTACTGATTTAAAATTTTTTAGGAATTCACCCGGTTATAGATTAATATTGAATAATATTTTATTCCCGGCTGCAAAAAAGAAAAAACAGAAAACCTGAGCGAATCATTTTTTAAAACTAAACATCATATATATTATGAAAACAGTTATCTATAAAAATAACGGACAAACTGAAGTTGTGGGAAAAATAATTTGTGTCGGACAGAATTATGCCGATCATATCAGGGAAATGGGAGGCGAGAAACCTGAGTTCCCGGTAGTTTTCCTTAAACCTACTTCAGCGCTCATCTATTCCGGCGGAAACATCATTCACCCGGATTACTCAAACAATCTTCACCACGAAGCCGAACTTGTTCTGCTTATCGGTGAAACAATAAAAAAAGCAACTCACGAAGAAGCTGAAAACGCAATCGCGGGTTATTCAATCGGACTTGATATGACGCTGCGCGATTTGCAGAAAGAATTTAAGGATAAGGGTCAGCCCTGGACGATAAGTAAATCGTTTGATACTTCCGCGGTAATTTCTGATTTTATCTCCACTAAAGAACGTCCGCTTGAAGGTAATGAACAAATTTTATTAAAGGTAAATGACGAGGTGCGCCAGAATTGCTCAATCTCCCAGATGATATACAACTCCGTTGAAATTGTTCAGTATCTTTCCTCGAAACTTATGCTTGAAAAAGGCGACCTTGTATTTACGGGAACACCTTCTGGAGTAAGCAGAGTTGTACCCGGAGACCGACTTTTTGCTGAATTAACCGGACTGATTTCTTTGCAGGCAAATGTAGTAAGTGACAATTAATTTAAAGGGAAAATTATTATGCCGATATTCGAATACAAATGTGTTGATTGCGAAACTAAATTTGAAGTGCTTCACAAATCAGTTTCAAATCCTGAAAAAGTAAGCTGCCCGAAATGTAAATCGGAAAATTACAAAAAACTTCTGTCCTCATTCAGCGCACCTGTCAGCGCGGGATTCAATTATGAACCCGGTTGTTCGAATGGTTCATGCGGAGCCCATACTCATAGTTCTTCATGCTCTCATGGTATGTGTGGATTAAACTAGAGGAAAAATGAAAAATTTTCAATTAATGTTTTTAGGAGTTTTAATGACTTTTATTTTCCCTCTTTGCGGATGTGACGCTCAGTCAAAATCGATTTCTGTAGAAGAACTCGACAATATCCTTGAAAAAGATTCGTCTGTGGTTTTGGTTGATGTGCGAAATGAAAATGAATTCACGGGAAAAATGTCAATGATTCCGAGTGCAATTAATATTCCTCTTACGGAATTGGAATCAAGAATAAATGAATTGGAAGAATATAAAAATCAACCTGTTTACATTATCTGCCGTAGCGGTAACCGCTCAGGATTTGCAGTAAAAATATTATCTGCGAAAGGATTTGATGCTTATAATGTTACAGGCGGGATGTTGGACTATAGCAAGAAATTCCGGAGCGATGAGTAATGAATGTTCAGATTTTCGGAACCCGAAAATGTAATGACACAAAAAAAGCCGAACGATTCTTCAAGGAACGCGGGATTCAGGTACATTTCAGGGATCTTGCCGAAAAAGGTGTTAGTCCGGGTGAACTTGAAAATATAAAAAGAGTTTTTCCCCCGGAAGAACTAATTGATAAAGAAGGTAAGCAATACAAAAAAAGAAATCTTCAATACATGGTTTATGATCTTGAAACCGAACTGCTCGAAGATCCGCTTCTTTTCAAAACTCCCATAGTGAGATACGAAGGTGATGTAACAATCGGTTATGAACCTGAAGTATGGAAATCCTGGATAAAGTAAGAGGAGTCAGAAGGAAACAAAATCAAATTATTCCCAATTTTCTAAAATCAGAAAAAACCTGCTCGTTATTCTGCATAACAACTCCCTGCCAGCCGCGCGATTTAGCTGCTTTTATATATTCATCGATATCGTCGATATAAAAATGTTCTTCAGGATTAACTTTCGTAAAATTTTCGACCGCGGAATAAATTTCAGACTCAGGCTTAAATGATCTCACCTCATGCGAAAGAACCAGCTTATCAAAATATTTCCAAAAGCTGAATTGTTTCATGAATTGTTTTTGATGAATAGGGTTCGTGTTTGAGAGAACAACAAGTTTATATTTCTTTTTCAGTGCCGGAAGCAGCGAAACAAGTTCCGCGTTCTCAACAAATACGTCGGCGTAAATATTCAGAAACTCTTCACGCGGTAATTTATAATCAATCCAGCCCAGCATTATTTCAACAAACTTGTCACTTTCCAGCTCCGCCTTTTCGTGAGCGCGGTGCAAATGATAATTTTCTTTGTATAAAGATATGAATTTTTGCCCGAGTCCTTTTTCAACCTGTTCAAACTTTTCAATAATAATTTTGTAATCAAACGACAGCAGCACATTACCGATATCAAAAACTATTGCGGAAATTTTCCCCGGCAAATTCATTCTCCTCCCGGATTAGATGATTTTGCTCTCGCTGTTTCATCCTGTATTATTTCCTTGAATCTTTCTGTAAGTCGCAAGGCAAATGTCAGCTCCGTTGTTGAAAAATTCGAGAGCCATTCACGACTCCATTCAAGATTATCATCGAGACATTCATTCCAGATTTGTTCGCCTTTTTCGGTGGGAATAAGATACTTGACCCGGTTGTCATTTTCATCCTTCTCAAATTCAAGCAATCCATTTTTAATCATTTTTTTTACAACTTTTGAAACGTTCGATTTTTCATAGAATAAATCCCAGACAAGATTTTTCTGAATAATTTCTTCACGGGAACAAATTTCATTAAGAATAGTGAACTGCTGCTGATTCAGGTTATATTTTGAGGATATGCGGTCGCCGATGCGATTAAAATATGCTGATATCCTCAGTATATTTTGAATTATTCTGTATTCGTCCTCCAGATAATCTTCGGGCATAAATACCTCTTCGGTTGCTTTTGGAAATATGATAATACTATTATTTGGATTATGCAAATAAGATCACTCAACCCTAAACAACGAATCATCCACTCCTGAATTTATTTTCACTGATTCAACTATCATTTCAACTGTTTGCGGGCCCATCAATTGACGAATCCGCGATGCATAAACATATCCCTGAAAATTTTTGTAATCATAAAAATCAATTATCTGGTTATACTTTCCCGTCTCTGTGAAGATTGGTATAATCTGACGAACCAGATGTTTGTTATCCTGATCAAAATACATCTTCCATTGAACATCATTGTGCAAAGACAGCATGACTATGTAACAATCAGATTCATCAATAACTTCTTCGCCGATGAGTTCAACCTTAATTCCAAACGAGTCCGGATTAAAAAGCAGATGCATCTGATTTTGTTCCTGCATTCTCAGATTTTCAATCTCATCAAAAAACATTTCCTGACCGAATTGAATTGTTTTTCCTTCCTTCCCGTTAAAAATTACTTCCTGCGTAAAACTATCCATATTCAGAATCTGATAATATTTATTGGGATACTTTTTTATGATTTTAAGATTAATTTTAACAGAACCGGGAAGCGTATTCAATATCATCGTTTCATCCTCTATCTGCTCAAGCAAAGCTCTCCCTCCGATAGATGTTAAATAATCCTCGATTATTTCCAATCCTTTTTGTGAATTATTTTTCTGACCAAATGTTGTATTAAAAAGAAAGAGTACGATAAATAATAAACTAAAAACGCTTCGCATCTTAGATAATTTCTCCTGATCTTAGTTCGTGATGAATTTTAGTTCTAATCAATTTGTTAAGTCCCTGATCAAGTAAAACTGATTTGACTATCCGATAATTTAAGTCAGGGTGAAATTTAGAAAAATAAACGGACTTACACATGAAAGAAAAACCGATATCAGAATAGAATGCTGAAAAGCGCCTTGAAAAAATTTAGAAAATGCGTTTCATAACTTATGCAAAAACCAAAATTTGTATACTTTTGATGACAAAAACGATTTTTCACAAACAGCAGAATCGGTGTTTCTCTTTGTGCCTCAACAAAAAACGGCTGACAAGTTCGCGACTTTTTGACAAGATTAAAATGTCATGAAGATAAAATAGAAGAAACCATATAGTGAATGTAATTAATAAAATTGAATTACTATCTCCGGCAGGAACTCTTGATGCTGGATTAGCGGCAATTAATTGTGGCGCGGATGCTGTTTATATCGGCGCTCCGAAATTCGGCGCCAGGGCAGCAGCAGGCAATTCACTGAGTGATATTCAAAAACTTATTAATTACGCTCATAAATTCAGAGCCAATGTTTATGTAACTGTGAACACAATATTATATGACAATGAACTGGATGAGGTGCGAAACCTTATTCATGAACTTTACAATTTGGGAACTGATGCGATAATTTTTCAGGATATGTCTTTGCTTGAGATGGATATCCCCCCGATTCCCTTGTTCGCCTCAACACAAACTCATAACTACGAAATTGAAAAAATAAAATTCTTTGATCATCTCGGAATTAAAAGAATTATTCTCGCACGCGAACTTTCACTTAATGAAATAGAAAAAATCAGACTTGCCACGAATACAGAGTTGGAATTTTTCATTCATGGAGCGCTTTGCGTTTGTTTCAGCGGGCAGTGTTATTTAAGTCATGCACTCACCGGCAGAAGCGCTAACCGCGGTGAATGCGCTCAACCATGCAGGATAAAATATACACTGACTGATTCAAAGGGAAAAATAATTGTTAAAGATAAACATCTGCTTTCCCTGAAGGATCTAAATCTTTCAAATCATCTCTGGGATTTAATTAAATCCGGTATTTCTTCTTTTAAGATTGAGGGACGGCTAAAAGATATCTCTTACGTAAAAAATATAACCGCTTATTACCGCCAGCATATTGACGCTATTCTTGAGGAGAAAAATAATTATCAACGTTCGTCGGCTGGAAAAAGTATTTTCCACTTCATTCCGGACCCGAATAAAACTTTTAATCGCGGGTATACGACACATTTTATTGAAGATTCGAATGAACCCAGAGCAAATTTTAACACGCCGAAATCCATGGGTGAATTTTTAGGAAAGGTAAATTCAGTTGGTAAAACCGGATTTTCCATCACGACAAAACATAAGATTATTAACGGCGATGGTCTTTGTTTTTTTGATGAGAACAAAGAGTTGACCGGCTTCAGTGTTTTTAAGGCTGACGGGAATTTTATTTTTTACAACGAACCGAACAAACCGCAAAAGGATACTGAGATTTACAGGAATTATGACAAGCAATTTAATGACGATTTGAAGAAGGACTGTTCGAGAAAAGTTGACGCGAAAATACAAATTACTTTTTCTGATAAGACATTAATTATGCAAATAACGGATGAAGAAAATCTTACTTCGAAGATGGAGATCAGTAACAAATGGGAAGTCGCTCAAAATTATGAGAATGCAAAAAGTCACCTCATAAAACAATTTAAAAAGTCAGGTTCAACTATTTTCAATATTACTGACGTTGTACTCTCAACAGGAAATGTATTTTTTCTTCCGGTGGCGGAAGTGAATCTTTATCGCAGAAAATTGCTGGAACTGCATGAGACAAACAGAATAAAAGCTCACCCGCTCAACATAAATGATAAACCTCGCTCAGAATATACATTTCCCTCAAAAAATCTTTCTTACCTTGGAAATGTAACCAACAAACTTTCCAGGCAATTTTATGAAAAACATAATCTGGAAATAATCGAAGACGGATTTGAATTAAAAGAAGAATTTGCTGAAGCCGTTTTAATGACCTGTAAATATTGCCTAAAAGAAGAATTAGGAATGTGCAGCAAAGAGGGTAAACATGATTTTCAGGAGCCTTTTTATCTGCTGAACAACAACAGAAAATTCAGACTAAAGTTTAATTGCAGCGAATGTCAGACGAGTATTTTAATACCATAGTTCCAATAACTGCCGGTTAACGGAACGTGTCAATTTAATTCTCACACAGAAATAATTTATTTTCCATTCAAAGCTCAGTTAGGGTATTCCCGGACTCATCTGTATTAGTTTAATGGAACTAAGGTAATTTTGCTTCTCCTTAAGTAGTATCAACTGATACTGACTTATGAATCCTTCAAAAGGGCGAATTTGTTGTTTCGCCCTTAATTTTTTTATCTCAGTTTTTCCAGCAGATACATCAACAGCTTATCAATTGCAACTCTTTCCTGTTCCATTGAATCACGTTCACGAACAGTTACAGTTTTGTCTTCAAATGCTTGCATCTAGTAATGATTTTTTTCGTATGAATTAATTTCGAAACTTCACTTTATTTTCTAAAATGTAATAGCTCTAAAACGTCTCTCTCGGTTTTATCGCTTATCATAAACATTTGTCATTAAAAATAAAAATACAACTGGTGAATAATAACTTATTTACAATAGATGGAGATATTTTTAGCCATTGCTTTTAAATATAAATTTTATTAATTATTGATCCAATGAGCAAACAATTAAAAATTTTCCAAAACAAAAAATTAGAAATGCTCAATAATGTTAAGAATTGAATTACCAAATTAGCAATCAACGTACATTGTGTTAGTGTTTTTTGTGTGAATTATCAATTTCAATGGGGGGCTTATTTTGCCTGCAAAATTTTATCACACATTAGTTTTTCTATATTTTCCGGTGGGTTTTACATAAATTAAAAACATAGATAAAAACTTTAATTTATATGGAGACTATAATGAAATATCTATTACTTGTATTGATATTTTCTCTAAATATGGTATCACAAAATTTACTACCACTTCAGCTTGGAAATAAATGGATATACGAGGATGAAAACAAACACTTGTACGAAGTTAAAATCGATACTGTTATAAATATTAATGGTGTTGAATACTATAATTGTTCTAAATCAAATAAAATTGGAAATCTTCTTTACAGGTTGAGGGAGGATGGATATTATGTAGATAGGACAAACTCCGATACAACTGAACATGAATACTATAAGGAAAGAGCTAACATTGGTGATATTTGGTATTACCCGCCTGATCCAAACCTTGAAGGATTTATACCCTCGGCTGAAGTAAGAGATACTGTAACAGCAAAGATTTTTGGCAAGTATGTTAAAATAAAAATCCTTTATTATGATGCAGGCCTTATAGCCAGATACCGGTATTACACCGATGAATTTGGTATGCTTTTAGACTCAATCGTTCCGTTTGATGATGTGGTAGCGAGATTGAAAGGATGCGTAATAGATGGTGTTGCCTATGGCGATACATCACTGATATCGGGGATTGTAGATGGAGATTACGATCTAACCACGGAATATGCACTTTATCAGAATTATCCCAATCCCTTCAATCCATATACTACAGTAAAATTTAAGTTGCCAACTGAGACACACATAGTCATAAATGTCTTTAATTCGTTAGGGGAGAAAATCAAAACTCTTTATGAAGGCATAAAAACGGGAGGAGAGCATTCAGCCATTTTCGATGGAGCAGATTTACCCAGCGGATCCTATTTTGTTCAAATGGTTTCAGTCAATTTCCAAAAAACTATTAAAACTTTATTGATGAAGTAGGCAAGTTTTAGAAGTATTATGTTATATAAAAAGAAAGAGGCAATTATGAGACACCTAATATTTTTAATCTTTTTAATCCCCTTAAATAATGTAGATGCACAAGTCGATACATCAGTTTGGTACCCTTTACATATCGGTGACAAATGGGAATACTATGACGCCTATTATGGGTATTCACAAGTTGAGATAATTGGCGATACATTGATGCCAAATGGGAAAAACTATTTTATACATACCTTATACGATAGGAAGTATCAAAGAGTAGATAGTAATAGATATGTGATGGTGTACAATGAATACGCTGCAGATAGTGAATATGTTAGATTCGATTTGTTGGCTGTTAAAGGAGATATTTTTAATCTAGCTACCAGTAAAACAGGTGGATATTATGGCTATGGAGTTTACGAAACTGGAGATGATAGAAATAATTTTTTAGAAATGGAATTAGACTGGAAAGAGTATAGAGAGGTATATATAGATACAACAGTTATACCTAAAGATACAATATGGAATGAAATAGTGGATTCGTATTGGCCGAGAATCACAAAAGGACTTGGTGTTTCAAGTTATGCTTTTGATTTGGAAGCTTTAGTAGGCGCAGTTATAAATGGAGTCGGATATGGAACATTGGTAGATATTGAGAAAAATTCAGATGTTGTATATAATTTTCAATTATACCAAAATTATCCCAATCCCTTCAATCCCACTACAGTTATTTCATATTCTATACCTCAGCCGGATTATGTAACTCTGAAAATTTTCGACTTATTGGGAAATGAAATTCAAACACTTGTTGACAAGTATCAAACGAGTGGTCAACATAAAATACATTTTAATGGGGAAAAACTAGCCAGTGGCGTTTATGTTTATTGTCTGATAACAGGAAATAATTTTATTACATCAAGAAAGCTGCTTCTCCTTAAGTAGTATCAACTGATACTGACTTATGAATCCTTCAAAAGGGCGAATTTGTTGGTTCGCCCTTAATTTTTTATCTCAGTTTTTCCAGCAGATGCATCAACAACTTATTAGTAGCCACCCTTTCCTGTTCCATTGAATCACGTTCACGAACCGTTACAGTGTTGTCTTCAAGAGTCTGCGTATCAACAGTAATACAGAAGGGCGTTCCTGCCTCGTCCTGTCTTCTGTATCTTCTTCCGACAGCGCCTTTATCGTCGAAGAAAACGCGGAGGTATGGTCTTAAATCGGCTTCTATTTTTCGGGCGATTTCAGGCATACCGTCTTTGTTAACAAGGGGAAATATTGCCGCTTTAATAGGGGCGAGTTTCGGATGAAATTTAAGAACAACGCGCGTTTCACCGCTAACTTCCTCTTCGTTATAGGCATCAACTAAAAACGCCATGAATGAGCGACTCGCACCAGCCGATGTTTCAATAATAAACGGCACAAATTTTTCTTTCGTTTCTTCATCAAAATATTTCATTGACTTGCCGGAATATTCTTCATGCCGTCCTAAATCAAAATTCGTTCTGTTATGAATGCCTTCTATTTCACCCCAGCCGAAAGGAAACAAATATTCAATGTCGGTGGCTTCTTTTGCATAGTGAGCAAGTTTATCTTTAGGGTGATCATGATAACGCAATTTTTCAGGCGTCATTCCCAACGATTTGAACCACTCCAGCCGGGTCGCTTTCCAGTAGTCATACCATTTTTTGTCATCGCCGGGTTTCACGAAATACTGCATCTCCATCTGTTCAAATTCACGCGTGCGGAAGAGGAAATTTTTCGTGTTGATTTCATTACGAAATGCTTTACCGACCTGGGCAATTCCGAAAGGTAATTTTTGACGGCTTGCGCCCTGAACGTTCAGAAAATTAACAAAAATACCCTGAGCGGTTTCCGGGCGGAGATAAACAACGTTATCTTCACTTTCCACGGGACCGACAAATGTTTTGAACATCAGATTAAATTTGCGAGGCGCGGTGAAAGAATTTGCAGTTCCGCAATTCGGGCAATTTATGTGCGCGAGAAGATCAAATGCAATTTTATCATTTTCCAGAATCTTCTCGAATTTTTCGCTTACACTTTCCGCCGCTTCGTCTATTCCTTTAAGAATATTTTCTTTTTCACTTCCCGCAACTGATTCTCTGAAAGCCTGCAATATTTTTTCTTTTTTCTTTTCGGCAATCGCTTCACCAAGAGTATCAAGACGGAAACGCGCTTTGCATTGTTTACAATCAACCATCGGATCAGTGAAGTTTTCCACGTGACCTGAAGCTTCCCAAACACGCGGGTGCATAAGAATGCTCGCGTCCTGACCTTCAACATCTTCGCGGTAAGTCATGAACTTCCACCATTCCTCTTTAACATTTTTCAGAAGCTCAACACCCAATGGGCCATAATCCCAGCAGCCGTTCAAACCGCCGTAAATTTCACTGGATTGAAAAACAAAACCTCTTCGTTTTGCCAGAGAAACAACCTTCTCAATAACTTCGCTGCGTTGATTATTCTTTTGTGCGATGGCCCACCTCGACTATTATTTGAAAATTTTTACAAAACCGAATTGGCAAATATACAAAAATTAGATTGGATTTTTTAAAGATGTTCGGTCAGATCTTTTAGCTCCGAAGTTAAAAACAGCCTTAATCTGCCGTATTCTCTTTCGGTTAAGGTGCCTTTGGCATGTGCCGCTTCCAGGAGTGTCAGACTGTTTGCCAGATAATGAAGTATTAGCTCACTATTATTACGAAGAGCGTTAACATGCATTTCAACAGTTTCAAAATCTCCCCTCTCAATTGGTCCGGACAGAGATTCTACAGCGCCGTATTTGGAAATATTTGAATAGGTTGAGTTTACGATCGGTTTGAGAAGTTTATACAAGTCCTTGTCCGATCCATTAATAAATTCGCTGCAGCTTTCTGCAATGTACATATTACCTGTTAAGAAATTTGAGGCAAAAACACCCAGCAGATGATAATAAACTTTCTCTTCAGGTTTTATCTCAATTGCTTGAAGCTCAAGATCTTCTGCAATCTCTTTCAGAAAATCGGCGACGGCGGATACATCGCTTTCGATGGCAACAAAAGAATTTTTTATGCTTGTTTTTTTTCTGTTCGGGAAAGTCTGCATCGGGTGAAATGATGCAACCATTGCTCCTTTATTTTTAAGAGTATCAAGCACATGAATATTTCTTGAGCCTGAAAAATGCACGAACAAACTCTCGCTGAAATTCAACTCGAGAAGTGAAAGCAATCCGGCAACTTTTCTTATTTCGCTATCCGGTACCGTCAGAAAAAAAAGATTTGTTTCTTTTTCAATATCAAACAGGGCGTCTGAATATTTTCTGATGTTGTATTTTATGGCTAACTCGGCTGCCGACTCTTTGTGAATATCGAATACGGAAATAATTTTATAATTTTTTTCGAACATCGCCGGTACAATAGAAAAAGCCAGCTTGCCCGCACCTATAACGGTTATTTTAATATTCTTCTTCGTATTTAAATCACTCATAAATCACCGCCGATAAATATCCAACAACACCGGTAATGTCGCCTGTAGCGTCACCTGAATCGCAAATATCCAGAACTTTGGCTCTGGTAAAATTATTTTTTGAAGCGGCTTTCATAAGGGCACCAATCGGTCCTCCTCCGCATGCCTCACATTTGTCTTCAGCAAGCGCCCCTAAAAGACCCTGATAATCCATATCATTAATGTACTCAACTACTTTTCCGTCAAGTTGTTTTGCGATATCTTTAGGGTGAAAATGGGATAAGTCAGAACTGGCAATAATTATCGTATTTTCATCGTAAACATCAGCAAGTGCGTCAGCGAGTTCGTCGACGAAATTTTTCGACTGATCGCCAATTACTATCGGCACTAACTCAAAATCTTCAAGAACAGTCTGCAGAAAAGGGAGTTGAACTTCCAGCGAATGTTCGTGATCGCCATGACCAATCAGTCCAAAGAAAAAATTTCTGCTGACTGATTCCAGTTTTTCAATCACCTTACGATTAACAGGAATAATTCCCAGAGGAGTTTCGTAGGCTTCACCCGCAAAGAGTGAGATCCCTGCAAAATATTCCCGATGGCTTGGGGCAATGACAATTACTGTTTTATATTTTTTACCCCGAAGAAGATTGTAAGCAAAAGCTGCTGTTCCTCCCGAATACATGTACCCCGCGTGAGGAACAATCATTCCGAAAATTCTTTCGGGAAATATTTCCGGTTTATTTTCATCGAGAAGAGAATTAAGTTCTTTCTTTAACTCTGTTTCTGATCCCGGATAAAACAATCCGGCAACCGCGGCTTTTCTTATACCTTCCATTTACACCTCTACTTTTCACAAAAGACAGTTGCAGTAAAAAGTTTTATGTGAAGAAGTTTTTCCCGCCATAAGGAAGAACTGAATCCTGTTTTATTGCAGATGGCGTCAAGGTATTCTTCCTTGTTCATTCCGTGTTCAACCGGAACCTGGGGAAGTAATAAACCCCGCCGACCTCTTTCTTCAAGTATCAATCCGTGTTGTCCTATGACGATATCTTCATAACTTTTCATTGGGAACGGTTTTGATAATATAGAAATTTCAAGATCAATTTCATTTAATTCTTTTTCGGTAACGGGTGAAAATCTCGTGTCGTGTTTTGCCGCGCTGATAGCCGCGTCCCGAATTGTTTCAAACAAAGGTCTATCTGATTCAATATAACCTATACAGCCTCTTAATTTTCCTTTTTTTGTCAAAGTTACGAAAGCGCCCGATCTAGTATTTAGCAATGGTTCTTTCTCAAAATCCGGATCAGGAATTTTCTCATCCCTGAATATTGACTTTATCGCTTCCCTGGCAATTGAAAGGAGTAATTTTTTTTGTTTTTCTGATAATTCCATTTTTATTCCATTACTTTACAAACAACTACTTCATTTTTTTCTCTCAGGAACAGTAGTAAATCCTTGTAAATAAAAAAAGAATCCGGCGCGTACGCATTAATATTTTTATTCAGAATTTTTTGATATATGATTTTATCTTCGATTATATCTTTAACAATAAGCCGGTTTGTTATTCTATTCTCCTCCCTGAAATGAAAATTGAAGAAAAGTAAATTATTTTTCGCAACATATTCAACATGACCAACAATTTCCAGTAAATTAATCTCGCTTATTATACCGGCAGCCAGGTCTTCGGGATAATCAATTTTTTGAGAAGGATAAAATTTCTCCGGGAAGAGGTGTTCTCCGTAGTCGTGAATCTCACCCGCACTTTTATTCAGCAAGGCTAACTCTTCTTCCGACAATTCAAGAACAGATTCAATTTTTCCTGTTTGAAGATCAACAAGATAATATTTATTTCCGGTTATACTTTTTTCATAGCAATACATCCCGTTATCATCGACGAACATGAAAACATATTCTTCATTCTGCCACAAAACAGATTTAGTGTTAATGTCAAAAGCCTGAATGAATTGATGACCGGGCATGTCAGGTTTAGAATACTTATGAAATAAAATAATATCGTTTTTTATCGCTTCGATGCTAATCCAGTATTTTTCAGTCGGTTGATAATTTCTAAAAATAACCTTGCCTGAAAACAGATCGAGACAATGGTAAAAAACTTCCTTTTTTTCCGTATCTCTGGTCTCGAGAACAAGTTTTTCAGAATCAGAAAGAAGCAGACGCCAAATCTGCTTTTTATCTGAGTATGAATATAATTTTTTGATTTTCACTTTTGCCTTTTATGCAATTGGTTCAAGCTGTGCCGTAAAATGCCTGAGCATTGGAGCTTCGTAGGTAATTTTATAACCTTTTAATTCATCTCTTCGTTTATATACTTCAATAAGAACTTCAGCCACATAATCAATATGACTTTGCGTATAAACACGCCGTGGGATTGCAAGACGAACGAGTTCCATTAATGGAGGAATATGTTCACCGGTTTTTTTGTCATATTTTCCGAACATAAGAGAACCAATTTCCACGGCGCGAACTCCGCCCTCAATATAAATCTCATTACATACTGCTTGTCCCGGAAATTCCTTCGGCGGAATGTGAGGGACGAATCGTTTTGCATCGACATAAATTGCGTGTCCGCCGGGCGGCTCAATAATAGGAATTCCTTCATTGAGCATTTTTTCACCGAGGTACTCAATGCTTCTTATTCTGTACTGAAGATAATTTTCATCAAGAATTTCTTCCAAACCCTGAGCTACAGCTTCAAGATCGCGTCCGGCTAATCCGCCATAAGTCGGGAATCCTTCAGTTACAATAAGCATATTCCGGCATTTCATAGCCAGTTCATCATCATTCAGGGCAAGGAACCCACCGATGTTTACGAGAGCGTCTTTTTTAGCGCTCATGGTGGCGCCATCGCAATATGAAAACATTTCCTTTGCTATATCAAAAACATTTTTGTCACTGTATCCTTTTTCCCGTTTCTTAATAAAGTAAGCATTTTCAGCAAAGCGGCAGGCGTCAAGAAAAAGAGGCAAGTTATATTTATCGCAAATTTTCCGAACATCTTTAATATTTTTCATCGATACCGGTTGACCGCCTCCTGAATTATTGGTTACAGTAATCATTACAAGAGGAATATTTTCAGCTCCTTTTTCCTGAATAAATTTTTCAAGAGCAACAACATCCATATCACCTTTGAAATCAGCGCGCACTTCGGGCTTTTTCCCGATTTCATTAAGAAGGTCAACAGCTTCAGCACCTGAAAATTCAACATTAGCTCTTGTCGTATCGAAATGAGTATTGTTAGGAATAAATTTTCCAGCTCCTCCTATAATTGAAAAAAGTATTTTTTCAGCAGCCCGCCCCTGATGCGTGGGAATAACGGTTTTAAGTCCTGTAATTTTTTTAACCGCTGATTCAAAGCGGAAAAAGCTTCGCGAACCGGCGTAAGCCTCATCGCCATCCATAATTCCCGCCCATTGTTTTGAACTCATTGCCGAGGTGCCGCTATCGGTTAACAGATCAATAACCACATCATCACCATGAAGCATGAAAGGATTATATCCTGCTTGTTTTAAAAGCTTTACTCGTTCTTCCTTCGTCGTGAAATTAATCGGTTCTACCGACTTTATTCTGAAGGGCTCAATAATTGTTTTCATCAATTTCCTCATATTTTTTACTCACGCAACATATTATTTTAGGCTACCTTTGGCAAGTAAAGAAGAGGTTAACAATAAAAACTTGAAGAACCTTTGCCAAAATTTTTACTGTTTTTATTAACCGATTATTGTTAATTTCATGACGAGTTTGTAAAATTACCTACCGATATAAGGGGATATAAAATGTCAGAAAATAATATTAATGATCCTCATAGCGATCATTCTGAGTTTGAGTTAAGCCACAGTGATAAACTTGTCGGCGTCTTTACTGAACCTTCCCATACTTTTAAGAGCATCGCCAATTTCCCGCTAAAGTCCGGGGATTGGTTAATTCCATTGGTGGTGGTGGTTATTTTATCAGTGATTTCCTCTTTTTTACTTTTGTCGCAACCAAATATTAAGATGCAGTATGAACAAAAATCCATGGAACAAGTGGATAAAAGACTCCAGGAGCAAGTGGCCAAAGGCGACATTACAGCCGAACAGGCTAAACAGGGCAGAGAAATTTCAAAGTCATTTATTGTTATTGGGTTTTACGTGTTCAGGCCGATTGGTGTTATAGTACTTTTCTTTCTCTCCGCGCTGATTATCTTTTTAATTCTACGATACGGACTTAAAGGCGAAGGCGGTTACAGCGCCGCGTTAGTGGCGATGGGCTTACCTCAATATATTACAGTAATTGGAACAATTGTATCCGTTATTATTTCATTGGCGCTGGATAAATTTATTATTTCTCCAAGTGTCGGATCAATAATTGGCGCTGACGAAAGAACTTTCACAGGTTATTTGTTAAACATGATTGACATCTTTTATATCTGGTATTTGATATTAGCTACCACTGGATTCATTTATTTATACAAAGCGAAAAATCATCTTCATTATTATCTGGTTACTTTTGGGTTATGGATTTTATTAAGTCTTTTCTTCTTTGCAATTTCTTAATAAAAAATATTTACAGGGGCGCTGTTAAAGGCGTCCTTCATTTCAAATTGCTTACTTTCATAATTAAGAATGTAATTACAGAACATCCTGCGGATCGATATCAACAATAACTTTAACATCCCGGAAACGGGATAATTTATTGAACTCGATGAATGTTTCAAGAACCGTCTTTCTTAAGATTTTTCCACCAGGATCTTTTTCGCGATGAGTTCTTACCAATAAGTGATAACGAAAAAAACCTTTGATTTTATAAATAACCGC
The DNA here is from genome assembly GCA_964516545.1 of uncultured Melioribacteraceae bacterium. Taxonomy (GTDB): domain Bacteria; phylum Bacteroidota; class Ignavibacteria; order Ignavibacteriales; family Melioribacteraceae; genus JAHISV01. The sequence continues at coordinate 10,540 of CAZEXO010000013.1, read as the reverse complement.
CTCGCCGGGCGGCGTCATGTGGAGTTGGTTTTTAAACTTCTGCAGATATTTATAAAAATCGCGAGCCGCGCCCTGAACGGCATCTTCATCCTCACTTCTAAATTCGATGAGACACATTTTCGTAAATGGCGGATAACCGGTTCTTTGACGATGAAATATTTCATGAGCGTAAAATCCCGCGTAGTCATTTTGAACCACTCGTTGAAGCACAAAATTTTTCGCGTTTTGAGTCTGGATAATAACCTCGCCTTCAACACTGCTTCGTCCCGATCTTCCAGCCACCTGAGTTAATAATTGAAAAGTGCGTTCATCTGCCCTGAAATCCGGAAGCCACAATGTCGTTTCCGCTGAAATTACCCCGACAAGTGTTACGTGAGAAAAATCCATTCCCTTTGAGACAATCTGCGTTCCAACCAAAAGATCAATTTCACCTTTACGGAATGAATTAAGAATCAAACTAAGCTTACCTTTTTTATTTATCGAATCGGAGTCTACTCTTTCCATCCTTATGTCAGGAAAATGATAGGCCAGTTCATCTTCAACTCGTTGAGTTCCCGTGCCCCAAAATCGCAAAGAAACAGAGCCGCATAAATTACACGCTTTGGGAACAGGCATAGTTTTTCCGCAATAATGACAGTGTAAAACATTTTTGCTTAAGTGATGAACCATGCCGACGGAACACTCCGTACACATGACAATTTCGCCGCAATCATCGCAAAATACCTGTGTTGCAAAACCGCGTCGGTTCTGTAAAATGATAATGCCTTCTTTTTTATTTAGTCTGTCTCTGATTTTTTCCAAAAGAATATCCGAGAAAACATTTTTCATTCTTTTTTTCTTTTTCTCAGCAATAATATCAACCAGAGAAATTTTCGGAAGTTTTGCATTATCCACGCGTTCATTTAGTTCAAGTAATTTATACTTACCAATATTCGCGTTAAATCTACTTTCTATAGAGGGAGTTGCAGAGCCGAGTACAACGGGGCAGTGAGAATTAAATCCGCGCATTATTGCCGTATCCCGTCCATGATATCTCGGAACCAAGTCGTTTTGTTTATAACTTGCATCGTGTTCTTCGTCCACAACAATCAGCCCGATATTTTTCATGGGCGCGAAAAGAGCCGAGCGCGGACCAATAACCACTTTATATTTCTCTTTGATTATTCCCCGCCAGGTATCATACCGCTCTCCCAACGACAGACGGCTATGTATTACGGCAACAGAGTTACCAAAATTGTTAAAGAATCGTGAAGTTATTTGAGGTGTCAGTGAAATTTCCGGAACAAGAATAAGAACAGTCTTTTGTTTTGCGAGCGCGATTTTTGTCAGTTCGATGTAAGTCTGTGTTTTTCCGCTACCGGTCACTCCCTGCAAAAGAAATGTCTCAAACTCTTCCGATTCAATTTTTTCTTTTACCGTATCAATTACCAGTTGCTGAGATTTTGTAGAAATAATTTCCTTGAAATCCTCCGTGTATTCTTCTTTATAAACACGTTCAATTTCTTTATCGAAAATTTCTATGATATTTTTGTCAACAAGACTTTTAACAGAAGCCTGATGAGTTTGTGTTCTGCTCAGAAGTTCAGCCAAGGGTATGGGTTCATTTTTTTTTGAAAGCAATTCGAGCAGAATTACAACCTGTTTTGGTGATTTCGACTCAACAACCGGAATGAATTCATAAATCTCATCAATACTCTTAGCAAGTTTTACATACTTAACTTTTTTTATGTGAACTTTTCCGTCATCAATCTGATCGAGAACTGTTAGTGCACCCTGTTTTTCAAGTGTTCTTAAGGATGAATAAATATTTTTCTTCTTAATAATTTTTTGAAGAAAAGAAATACTTACCGATTCTTTTGCAGATAAAACTTCAAGAATTTTACTTTTGGTGGATTTGATATTTTTTTCCTGGGACAATAATTCCCGGCAATAATCTTTATCGGCAATAATTTTCCTTTTGGTTTCGACATCGGTGCCGTAAGGAACTGAGTTTCTCAGAGCTTCGCCAAGAGAGCTTAGATAATAATCTGCAATCCATTCATAAAACTTAATCGAGTTTTTATCGAAAATGGGTACTTCGTCCAGAACATCCTGAATGTTTTTAATTTTTGTATCAACATCGGTGACTTCGTTTACTTCAATCACAAAACCGGTCATAATTCTTTTTCCGAAAGGCACAACAACCCGCAGACCAATTTGAACCATATCTTCAAATTCGGCCGGAATTGAATATGTAAATGAATTCCTGAATGGAAGAGGAAAAACTACTTTTGCAAACATTCTAAATTATTCTTTTGGGAAAAATTTTTATTCTGAGTCAATAAGTAAACAAACGAATTTTATTCCGGTAATTATCAAACAAAGATTAAGAAAAAGAAAATTTGAATACAACTGGGATTCTTCTAATTCCTTTTCCGGAAAGTGAGAATTAAAAAAGGAGTCTGTGGTCTTTTAAGTTACTCATTCACTAAAACTCCCTTCCGGTGATTTGCGGAAATTAAATGAAATGCTTAAAACAAAATTGCCTGTAAAAGTTTGGAAATGATCTTTATGAAAAATCTGTTAAACAGAAATTAACCGCCTCTAATTACGATATTTTTGACATTTAACCGATTAATTTATTCCGAATATGCTAAAGCGTTAAACCGCTTAATAAAATTTTTATAAGTGTTCCCGCAGTCTTTTTGCATACCGGAATGAATAAAAAATTCTTTTATCGATTTTCGGATGAAATAATCTTGTTATTTATTTTCGGATGGCATAAGTTTGTCATGTACAATTAATTAAAATACTTCGGAGTTACTCATCATGATGGTTATAACAGACGAATGCATTAACTGCTCTGCATGCATTGATGAATGCCAAAACAATGCAATATATAATTCCGGTGAATCATACGAATTAAATGGTGAAACAAAAGACGCTCTTTCTGATGATCACACTTTTATCGTTCCTGAATTATGCAACGAATGCAAATCTTGTGTTGAGGTTTGTGCAGTTGACGCTATTGAACAACAATAAGTTATCAGTCTTTACAAAAAGGCTTCACTCCAAAAGGGATGAAGCCTTTTTTATTTTAAAGATGTTTTATGGATTGAGAATTTTTATAACTTCCTTGTGGATTCCTTTTGCGGATGCAATTATGCTACTGCCTTTAACAGGGTCATTCCCATGATAATCTGTGACCACCGCTCCGGCACCTCTTATTACTGGTATTAAAGCCATCGAGTCCCAGACAGACATTATCGGATCAATCATTATATCGGCATAACCTGTTGCAACAAGATAATATCCGTAACAATCGCCCCATTGCCGGTAGAGTTTTGTTTTTCTCATCAGCTTTTCAAAGTTATCAAGGTTCTGGTATTTTTCGATGTTCAGATGATCGGTAGAAAGCAGCACGGCATTTTCCAGGTTATCGCATTCTCTTGACTTAACCTGCATTTCGTTCAACTCGGTAGTTTTATTATCACCTATTAAATATTCACCAAGAATGGGTTGATTAATAACTCCAAGTAACGGTTCTCCGTTTTTTAACAATGCAATTAATGTACCGAATGTTACCGCGCCACAGATAAAACTTTTTGTGCCGTCAATAGGGTCAAGTATCCACTGATATTCCGATTCAGGTTGATGATTCCCGAATTCTTCGCCCAGAATTCCGTGGTCAGGCAGTTCTTTCATGATAAGTTCGCGCATTGCTTCTTCGGCTTTTTTATCAGCGATTGTAACCGGCGATTGATCTTTCTTCGTTTCAATTTCAAAACCTGTTCTGAAATATTGTTTGATTATTTTTCCGCTCACTTCACTTAAAAGTTTACAAAATTCTTTATACTCTCTCAGTGACATTTTTACTCCCAGATAAAATTTTATAGATATTAATACTTTCTTCTCGACCTTTTATTGATACTCCGCCAAGCG
>CAZEXO010000013.1:0-6609 GCA_964516545.1 uncultured Melioribacteraceae bacterium | reverse complement strand
AAATTATCGTTGTTGACTTTATTCAGAACATCTTCAGAAATCAAAAGCTCGGAATTAAAAATCTTGTTTAACTGTTCGATTCTGGAAGCAAGAATGACAGTATTACCGGATATCGAATATTGTTTCCTGATTTCCGAACCAACATTTCCCGCGACGACATATCCGGCATGTAATCCAATACCAATTTTTGTATCGCTGAAATTTTTATCCCCATTTTTCATTTTGAGTACCTCAATAATTTCCAACGCGGCATTTAGTGCATTCTGACAATCATTGCCCCACGAAACAGGAGCGCCGAAAGTAGCCATGTAACCATCACCGAGGAATTGATTTATTATACCGTTGTGACGCGTGATAGCGTCAATCATAAACCCAAATACTTCATTTTGATAAGCAATAATTTCTTCGGGTTCCCGCTTTTCGGCAAAAGATGAAAATCCTCGTATATCAAGAAACATGATGCAAACAAATTTTCTTTTACTTTCTATTTCCTGTTTAGTTGTAATAAGTTCATCAACTATCTGCTGCGAAACCTGCTGACCAAAAAGGTTCATTATCCGATTTCGCTCAATAAGCGCTGCATATGAATTATAAATTCTTTTCCTCAACTGATAAGATATTACGCCAGCAATTATTCCTCCGATAAAAATTATGACGCTCTTTACGATATAGATATATGGTTGATTAAAAAATTCAGGATCGATTGTATCGGGGTTGTGTTTTAGAAAAATAAGAACCACAACAATAAATTCAACCGCGGCGACAAATCCGGCGACAAATGAAATTCTATGATTCAGACTTAGCGTTGTAAGCATTATCATAATTAGATATAAAAGCACAATCGGAGTTGAAAAGACTATATAGGTATTATAATAAAAAGAAAAAACTATCATGATTATTGTGGGAATACTCATTTCTCCAATCGCATTGATGAATCTCATTTTTTCCAACTTTGAAGAATCGAGAAACATTTTCCCGTCGATCAGCCGATCAATATATTTTTTAAGCAGAAATTCACGCAACGCAAAAATTACAAATAGCCCAGAGGTAATATTTATCGGAATAAAATTAAGAATGATATCCGAGATCTGAGATCTGAGAAGTGTTGTCAGCACCAAAAAAACAAAGAATAAAAAAAGATAGGTTCCGCCCATCAATGTAACACGTAACCGCTCGCTGAAAAGAATTTCTCTGTTAAGTTGTCTTTCGAAGATATTAAACTCTTCCTGGGACAAATCTGCGAACCTGTCTTTCATATTTATCGGATAATTATTAAATGGATAAGCTCAAGATGCTAAATAATGTACAGAAAGAAAATATTTTTAATATATTTAGCTGTAAAAATAATAAAAGACATGAACATATATCCGACTACTAAAGAAAACATAAAAAAAGCGGCTGAAATAATTCGTTCAGGCGGACTCGTTGCCTTCCCGACTGAAACAGTTTACGGGCTTGGCGCTGATGGATTAAATCCAATCGCCGCCGCAAAAATTTTTGAAGTTAAAGAACGTCCTGCTTTCAATCCTTTAATACTTCACATTGCCGACCTTGAACAGTTTTACGAGCTTACTAATATTCACGCCAATCACATTGAAGAAGTTATTCATAAATTTTGGCCAGGCGCTCTAACTCTGGTTGTTCCGAAAAAAGATATTGTTCCAGAAATTATAACCTCCGGTCAATCTTATGTTGCTGTCAGAATGCCCGATCACCCGGTTGCTCTTGAATTAATCAGACAATCAAAAACTCCAATTGCAGCCCCGAGCGCTAACAAATTCAGCATGTTAAGCCCCACTTCCGCTAAACATGTGAAAAAACAACTTGGTGATAACATCGATATGATTCTTGATGGCGGACCCTGTAAAATAGGCGTTGAATCAACTATTATAAAAGTAAACAAAGATAGTTACGAGCTTCTTCGTCCCGGTGGTATTGAATTAGAGCAGATTGAAAAAGTTGTGGGGAAAGTAATAGTAATTCCGAAACATAAAGATACAATACCCGTGGCCCCTGGTATGCTGCCTTATCATTATGCGCCTGAAACACCTCTGGATTTTTTAACAAAGACAAATCTCAAAAAATATGAGGGAAAGAAAATCGGAGCGTTGTTCTTTAAAGAGAATAAAACAGGGCATCACTTTGGAATTGAAAAAATACTTTCACCCGGAGGAAATCTTAAAGAGGCCTCTGCAAATCTTTTCGCTTATCTGCATGAACTTGAAAACGAACGGCTTGATGTAATTCTTACCGAGAAATTTCCGGATAAAGGATTAGGTCGGGCAATAATGGACAGGCTTAATAAAGCTGCGAATAAACAATACCACGGATAATTATTCCGGTTATTGTCAGAAGAGATTAAACAGCTTCAGCGACATTATCAGAATAGCTGTTACCAATATTATCTTGATAATTTTTTCTCCTTTTTTAACCGCGAATTTTGCCGACCACCATCCCCCGATGGCATTCCCAGCGGCAAGACTTAAACCTAAAAACCAATTAACATGACCCGAGAGAATAAATATCAACAATGCCGGAATCGTGTAAATAAATACTACAAACACCTTGTGCATATTCACTCTGACTAGGTCAAGTTTTCCCAGATAATTGAGTGAAGCCATCAACAGAAAACCAACTCCAACCTGAATAAATCCTCCGTAAAATCCAACACCAACCATTGAGGCGTAAAGATAATATTTTTCTTTTTTGCTCAGATTGGTTGATACACTTATTTTCTTTCCTGGAAGAATCATACTTAAAATAATTCCTATCATTACAACTCCCAGAATATTTTTGAACAATTCATCGTCAATATTAACGGAAGCAATTGCCCCGATTATGGCTCCGGGTAAAGCAAATAATGAGAGCGTCATACTTTCCTTTAGCTCAAAGTAATTTTCTTTTTTAAAAGAATAAACCGATGCAATATTTTGAGTCATAATTCCTATTCTGTTCGTACCATTAGCAGTCGCGGGATCAAGTCCGAGAAAAATTAATGCAGGCAAAGTTAATGACGACCCGCCTCCGGCCATAACATTAATGAAACCCGCAATCAGTCCCAGCGAGAAGAGAATCAAAACCTGAAAAATCATATCCATTTTTATCCCGGAAATTATTGGTTGACAAAAAAACAAATAAAATAATTAGGATACAAACTAACCTTTGAAAAGGAGTTCCGCTTGAAACTGGGAAAGCAATTGGGTAATTTAATTTCCGATTTATCCCAAAACTAAAAATACTTTTTGTACATATATTCATGATGGAGCAAAGAATGTCAAAACAAATGATTCAGGAAAAACAGAAGCAAGCCATAGATATTCTAAATGAAAAAAATATCGATATGTGGTTAATATTCGTTCGCGAAACAGGCACAATGAAAGATCCCATGGTTGATATGCTTGTCGGAACAAACGCAACCTGGCAATCTGCATTTATCTTAACAAAGAATGGCGATACTATCGCTGTTGTTGGATCTCTTGAGTTAGCTAACATGAATACGGTTGGAACTTTCAAGCACACCAAAGGCTATCTTAAATCCATAAAAGATGATCTTCTGGAAATCTTACACAAATACGATCCGAAAAAAATTGCTATTAACTATTCGACTAATTCAGTTATTGCCGACGGATTAACTCATGGAATGTATCTGGAACTTTTAAAACATCTCGAAGGAACTGAATACTTTAAAAGACTTATCTCCTCAGAAGATGTTATTGCTGCATTACGCGGAAGAAAATCTCCGGCTGAACTTGAACTGATGAAAACAGCAATTGGTGAAACATTGAAAATATTTAATGAGGTCACCTCATTTTTAAAACCGGGACTAAGCGAAAAAGACGTAGCTGATTTCGTGAGACAAAAAGTTAAAGAAAGAAACTATCAGTTTGCCTGGGATGAAGAACATTGTCCGGCTGTTTTCACCGGACCAAATACTGCTGGCGCCCACTCAGGACCAACAGAGCGCAAAATTGAAAGAGGGCATGTTATAAATATGGACTTTGGAATAAAATATCAGGATTACGCTTCTGACTTACAACGCACCTGGTATGTTTTAAAAGAAGGTGAAGATAAAGCACCCGCGGAAGTGGAAAAAGGCTTCAGGGTGATTGTGGAAGCAATTGAAAAATCAGCAAAAGAATTAAAGCCTGGAAAACAAGGCTGTGAAATAGATGACATTGCCAGAAATTATATAACGGGTAACGGATATGAAGAATATCAGCATGCCTTGGGTCATCAGCTCGGCAGATCAGCTCATGATGGAGGAGGTTTATTAAGCCCGCGATGGGAACGTTACGGAAAACTTCCTTACATGAAAATTGAGGAAGGACAGGTTTACACAATTGAACCGAGACTTCCCATAAAAGATTACGGAATAGCTACAGTTGAAGAAGAAGTTGTGGTTACAAAAGAAGGATGTGAATTTCTTTCACCCAGACAAACAGAAATATTTCTTATTAAATAATATTATGGCGGGAGTTCTTCGGAATTCCTGCTTTAATCAAATTTACCAGCAAGATATTCATCAAGATATTTCAGATTGGGAATGTAATGAACATTTTCATACTTATGTAAAATATCCGGATCGTAGTTTAACAATGCCTGCCCCCCGATAAGAATTTCTTTCCCGATATACCTATTATTAATTTCCTCAACGAGTCTCGTTAATTTAATAATGTTAATATAGAAGTTGCTTGAGATGCCGATCAAATCAGGATTAATCTCTTTGATGCTGTTGATAATTTCATTAACCGGCAGATTTGCTCCAAGAAAATAAACTTCATAACCATTATACTCTAGGTAATCCGCAATCATCTGAGCGCCGATGTCATGAAACTCTTTTTCAATACATGTTATTAATGCTTTTTTACCGGATGAGACATTTCCGTTTTTGCGTGTTTTAATAATTTCAAGAAGCTGTTTGGTTATCTGACTGGCAAGATGTTCATTTGAAACACTAATCCTGTTATTTTCCCAGAGTTGACCAATACGGTACATTGCCCTTTGGATTAGATCTAGATAAATATCCTTGTGTGATACACCGTTATTCAGCAGGTCTGTAACAATTCTGCTGCAGGATTTTCTATCGCCGTCCAACAGAGAATTTAGAAAATGATAATATATGCAATCACTTATCAAATAATTTTTCCCTGACAATGTGTTCTATAAACAGTCTTGCCGGGTTAATAATTCCGCAATTGCATAAATGAGTTGCGGTTAAACCGGATGACAAATCTGTAACCAATGTATGTGAAAAATGGTGCCGAAAAAACATCTATGGAATAATGTACATGCTGAAGAATTACCATTAGTCCTGTAATAATTGTTGCTGATAACATCATTAATTTTATCAGACTTTTCTTTTCGGAGATTAAATACATAATAAAAAGTGTTGCTGTGTGTCCTGAAAAAAACAAGTCTTTTGTTAACGTATTATCGACTCCAACAAATAATTGAACAACGGGATCTTTAAGCGCAATCATTAATTGCGGAGGTTCAAGAGGTAAAAGGTACATAGCAATAATTCTTATTAGTACCATTAAAAGATATGTTTGAATTCCTGCTAAAAATATTATCGGTTTGTCTATCAGCGATATTACCGCCAACGTTGTTGCCGCATAAATTACAACAAATATCGCCCATGTTAAATCGATTGGACTGAACAGGCTTAACATCGGATCTTCGAAAGAAAAACCAGGTCTGGTTTCAACAAAACTTAAAAAGTTGGTTAACGTCCAGAGTATTAAAACAAGCCCCACTGATGAAACAATAATTCGAATTCTGAAAGATTTATCTGACAGAGAAATCTTCCAACTTTGTTTAATTCTTTGAATCAATTCACTCATTATTCTTAGGAAACAAAAAACAACTCCAAACACATTAATTAACTCTCCAAATATAATTTCAAATAAAGAATATTCTAAAAAATTATTCTCCCTGTCAAAAGTAATTACCGGAAAAGTTTCACATGCTTCATGATTCTGCGGGATTCTCACAAATATATAATTATGTTTTCAGCTCCAGAGGGATAATTCATAACCACTCCGAAAAATCTTGCCGGCAAAAAAAATCGATTATTAAATTTTGATGAGTGTGAAAAAAATCAGGCTGCGTTAACTCAAGCCCCCCATTCACGAAGCCTGATTTTGAGAGGTAACCATAGAAACATTTTTTACAAGAACTGCTTTAAGAACTTTGATTTGCGGAATAAAGATAATACGTGAAGGCAAGTATGTAAATAACCCGAATGGGTCATTTAATCAAAAAAATTATGTTGTGCTTATCAAACAAGTTTATCTTTAATAGCTTTTGCAACTGCTTCGGATTTTGAGTGAACCTCGAGTTTCCTGTATATACTTTTGATATGCCGGCGAACTGTTTCTTCGCTGATAAAAAGTGAATCGGCGATCATTTTATAACTTTCTCCTTCGCACAGGTGTGAAAGAACTTCAGTTTCTCGCTGGGTTAGAGAAGGCGATGGATGAATTTTAAAAGATCCGACTACCATTCTTGCAATTTGAGTGCTCATTGGGGAACCCCCTTCATGCACTTCTTTTATTGCTTCAATAATTTTAGCGGGCGGGGTCTCTTTTGTTAGGTAACCGGTAGCGC
>CAZEXO010000012.1:2171-34434 GCA_964516545.1 uncultured Melioribacteraceae bacterium | reverse complement strand
TTTTACTGACATTTCTATTGTGTCGTATCTATGACATTTCTATGGAGTTATTACAGAGCCGGTAATTTTCTATAGCTCTAACTTTCATTTATTTACGGAAATGCTTATCTTCACACTCCGAAAAATCAGGAGAATTTGGAAATGGCAAAACAACAATCTTTTGCTGATAAAGCTAAAGCTAAGAACAAATCGAATAAAGTATCGGTAAAAGTGATAAAAACAGTTAAATCCGGTAGTGGAAGTTTTAAATTCCAGGAAAAATTTGTTCAGCTTGAAGATGTCAACAAAGTTACAGAGTTAAAGTAAGCGGCTAATTCCCGCTTTCTTTAACTTTATAAATCAGAAAATAATCGAAAAATCTACAGCAAGTTTATCTATTATTCTAAGGCACAATTAAATCGTGCCGTCAAAATACTCACTATTTTTAGATAGCACACATATTACGAAACTTGTCTTCTACGACGAAAAAAAGTAATGTTATCTTAATCCGGTGAAACGAACTGTTACCGAATCTAAAAGAAAAGGAGGCAACATGATCGAACACAGGAAAATGAAATTTTTCGGTCAGCGGGATATAGATTCTATCCCTCAATTGCAGAAATTAACTGAAGAGGAACGGTTTGCAGCTAAGGTGGTTGCGCAGGTGTTTCCCTTCCGCACTAACAACTACATTGTTGATGAACTAATCGATTGGGAGAAAGCTCCTTTCGATCCTATATATCAGTTAACTTTCATGCAAAAAGATATGTTAAGCGAAGAGCAGTTTAATCGCTTAGCGCAAGCGATGAAAAAAGATTTCCCACAAGATGAAATAAAAAGAATCGCGAATGATATTCGTCTTGATCTCAATCCGCATCCGGCTGGACAATTAACGGCAAATGTTCCATCGCTTGATGATGATGAACTTGTTCCCGGTGTACAACATAAATATCAAGAGACTTGTCTTGTGTTTCCTTCTTCAGGACAAACCTGTCATGCCTATTGTACTTTTTGTTTCAGGTGGGCTCAATTTGTCGGACTTAATGACTTGAAATTCGCTACTGACGAATCCAACAGATTCCAGGATTATCTCCGCAGAAATAAACAAATAACAGATGTTTTGTTTACCGGCGGTGATCCGATGGTTATGTCACTGAAGAAACTGGAAACTTATATCGAGCCTTTACTTAATCCGGAGTTTGAACATATTCAGAATATTCGAATCGGTACAAAATCAGTTTCTTATTGGCCTTATAAATATGTAACCGAGGAAGATTCGGATGGGATTCTGAGACTCTTTGAAAAAGTTATAAACGCCGGTAAACACCTTGCAATAATGGCGCATTATAATCATTGGCGTGAATTATCAACAGATGTGGCAAAAGAAGCGATTCGCAGAATCCGTAGTACTGGCGCGCAGATAAGATCGCAATCGCCGCTTATTAAAAGAATTAATGATGATTCTGAAGTATGGGCAAAAATGTGGAAGGAACAAGTAAGGCTTGGAATCATTCCGTATTATATGTTCATTGAGCGCGACACTGGTCCACGTGATTATTTTGCCGTTCCGCTTGTTCGTGCGCTTAATATCTTCAGAGAGGCGTATAAAAATGTTTCCGGGCTTGCCCGTTCTGTTCGCGGACCTTCAATGTCAACAACACCTGGTAAAATCAGGATTGACGGTGTTTCAGAAATATACGGTGAAAAAGTTTTTGTTCTAACTTTTCTCCAGGCAAGAAATCCTGACTGGGTAAGAAGACCTTTCTTTGCCAGGTATGATGAAAAAGCCATCTGGCTAAGCGATCTTAAGCCGGCATTCGGGAAAGAGAAGTTTTTCTTCACAGACGAATTAATGGGTATGTTAAATCAAAACTCAGTTAAATCGAAAATTGACAGGGAAGCTTTCTATAAACATAAAAGCGCATAAAAAAATAATCCTTGTTGTAAATGAGGGCTGTTTCAGAAATGGGGCAGCCTTTTTTTTATTTTAAACAGCAGCAGGATAATATAAAAAAGGCGAGTATCAATCTCGCCTTTAATTTTGTCTTGGTTTCAGATGTGTTCAAAATAGAAAGTTTATGTCATCCGGGGATGACTTCAATATTAGGATTCACTTCGCGGCGTAATAAATTTTCGATTGCGACCAGAGTTCCGCGGATAGCGCTCGGACAAGTTCCGCATGCGCCCTGATAACGTATTGAAAGCGTGTAACCTTCAAGCCCCAGTACCTCAAGCCCGCCGCCATCACCGGCAAGAGCCGGGCGCACCCGTTGGTCGAGTATTCCATTAATTTCTTTTAGCAATTCTGTTTCCTCTTCCGATGACATCTGCGGTAGTTCTTCCTCAACCGGAATTAGTGACTTGTCGAATTTTTTTATAAACTCTACAAATGACTTTTGCAAATCACCCCATCCGATTTCAGGTTTCTTTTCAACCGTAATAAACTTGTCCATATAAAAAACCGAAACTATTCCCTCAATTTCAAAAATACCTTTTGCAAGAGGGTCTGTTTCAGCTTCTTCCTTCGATTTAAAACTACGCGCTTCACGGCTCAAAAGTTTTTCATTTATGATAAATTTTAACGCTTGTGGATTCGGTGTTAAATCTACATCCTGTACTAATAACATTTTTACCTCCGTTATATTTCGTCTTTTCGAAATACTAATTCTTATTAAATATTCACACGCAATCATATTAAAAAAGGGCTTCGAATTCAAGCAAATGAATGACAGAGTGGAATTCAACACTTGAAAATAGCATAAAACAGATGGCGTAAAGAGTTTAGGATTTTCATTGGTGGAATGATAAAGAACTATTTCCCTGAATTTTATTAAACATAGGGTGATTTTTCAATTTCATTGGTAAGATTAAAAAGGAATTCAAGGAAGAGAACAATTCCTTCCATTGAATAAAAAGGTATAATGTCGTTTCCCTGAGCGGTGTAAATAATATTCCTGTTTGTTATTTCAAGATTAAGCGGACGATCAAATTCACAAATCATCTTTTTTACTATCTGCGAGCATCTTTCCGAATCACCTGATATTACCAAATCATAATCACTTTTCAAATCGTGCTTTACCGGATAAAACGATTCTTTTTTTATTTTCAAAGAAACATTGCTCTTAGTCTCAAGTAAAATTTTTGTATTTGAAGAAACATTAACTCGTTTGCCTAACAATTTACCGGAACTGGAATTTTCGAGGAAAAATTTTCTTCCTTTATAAATTCCTTCGGCATTGATTGAAAATTGAACTCCAACACCGGTTGTGTTATGAGAATAATTATTCAGGGTTATAAAGGTATCATTAATGTTTTTATTGACCCGATTGAAAAATTCGTTAATTCTTTTTCCGTCTGTATCCATTATTAAAAAAAGAGTTTTATAGAAAACAATAAACATCAGTGTTATTCCGATAATTACCGGGAAAGTATAATCTTTACTGTTAAAGAAGTAATAAAAAATAAACGGAATAATTGCGGGGAGAAATGTTGAAAATATCATAACGCTAAGAGCAAGAACACGTTTGGTTTTTGTAATTCCGCTTTCACATGCGAAGTTATACTTTTGGAAAAATATTTTCCTTTCTTCTTCGCGGTAATGACTGAAGGGTGTTTTTAAGTGACCGCTTCGGTTAAAAATTATTATAACGGCGAAGAGAATAATCAAACCTGAAACAGCGCCAAGATGTCCGATGACAAAAGATCTACCGAATAATTCATCCCAGACAGGCCGGGAAGCTAATTGACCATCATTAATATTTAGCAGAATGAGAGTGGAGATAATAACATATACAAAAAAGGAAACAGTAATGATGGCGGAATTCTTACTGAACTGTGCCGGATTTTTGAAACTCATTTTACACCGGTAATACTAAAATGTTAGAAAGAGCCGAGATTATTAAAAAGCTTTACTTACTTGTTGTTGATTACGATTACGTATTCGCCTTTCAAATTTCTTTTTTCAACTTTGCCGAGCACGGAATCAAGAGTACCGCGAATAATCTCTTCGTCCGGCATAGTAAGCTGAAAGGCAATTGCAACCTGAATTTTACTGCCGAGAATTTTTGCAATATCTGCCAAAACGGTTTTCAGTCGATACGGAGTATCAAGAAGAACGATTGTATCCTTTATTCTTTTCAAATCCAGCAATTCTTTTCGGCGTACATCTTTCTTTGGTGAAAGCCATCCGTAAAAATAAAATTTTTCAAAATCGAAATTAGAGGTTATTAAAGCCGGGAGAAGTGAGTTCGCACCGGGAAGAGGAACTATTTTAATTTCGGCATCAACAGCACGACTGACAAGTATATGCCCCGGATCAGAAAAAAGCGGAGTGCCGCAGTCGGAAATAACAGCCGCAGATTCACCTTTCCTGATTCTGTTTATGATTATTGATGATTCTTCTTCTTCGTTATGTTCGTTAAGCGAAGTAAGTTCTTTGATAATGTTGTGATGTGAAAGAAATTTTCTGGCTTCTTTAAATTCTTCGCAGATAATAAAATCAACCGCACTAAGAACTTTTAAAGCCCGCTGGGTTATATCGTCCTCGTTTCCTATCGGCGTTGAGACAAGATATAATTTACCGTTCATTTTTTACTTTTTTGAGATTAATGTTTTTGCTTTGTCTATCAACTCATCAAGCAGAATTTTTTCTCTTTCACCGGTTCTTCTGTTTTTCAACTCAACTGAATTTTCTTTAAGTCCCTTATCGCCAACCACTATCTGGTACGGAATTCCGATTAAGTCGGCATCATTAAACTTAAAACCAGCCTGTAAATCTTTTCTGTCATCATAAAGCACATCAAAACCTGCCGAAGATAAATCGGAATAAATATTTTCGCAGGCAGAAGCTACTTCTTCTTTTTTCATATTCAAACCGATAATGTGAAATTGAAACGGAGTTAGCGGTTCCTGCCAGATAATTCCGTTTTCATCATAATTCTGTTCAATGTAACAGGCGATAATTCTTTCAATTCCAATTCCGTAACTTCCCATCCAGATGGGATGTTCCTCTCCGTTTTCGTCAAGATAATTTACTCCGAGAGCTTCGGAATATTTTGTTCCAAGTTTGAAAATATGTCCAAGTTCAATAGCCTTGAAAACATCAAGCGTGCTATTACATCTGGTACAACGTTCACCGGACTGAACAGTGCGTAAATCAAAATATTCTATGTTAGGCACATCGCGTTTCAGGTCGATTCCGCCTATATGATAATCGGTTTTGTTCGCGCCGCTGTAAAGATTATTTGCATCTTTTAATCGGTTGTCGGCAATAATTCTGTGTTTGAATCCGATTGGTCCTATTGATCCGGCTTCAGCCCCGGTTATATCTTTCAATTCTTCGGGATGTGCGGGTCTTACTTGTCCGCTCAAAGCATTTTGAAGTTTCGCCTCGTTAACTTCTTCATTGCCCGATATTAAAATAAGCACGGGATTTCCGTCGTGGAAATAAACACGTGATTTAGCGGTTTCTTTTTCATCGATTTTTAAAAACTCACAGAGTTCATCTATTGACTTCACATTCGGAGTATGAATTTCATAATAATCTTTGCTGTCACCATTTCTTCCGATCTCATCTACAACTGAAGCGCCGATTTCAACATTAGCAGCGTAACCGCATTTCTCACAATAAGCTATATTGTCTTCACCAGCTTCAGATTTTACCATGAACTCTTCTGATTTGCTTCCGCCCATAGCGCCTGAAGAAGCGCCGACAACGACATATTTTATTCCGCATCTGTCGAAAATTTTTCTGTAAGCCTGAGCGTGTTTATCATATCCGATATCTAGTGTTTCCGGCTTTGTATCAAAAGTGTAAGAATCTTTCATTAAAAATTGGCGTCCGCGAATAACACCGCTGCGGGGGCGCGCTTCATTACGGTATTTTGTTTGTATCTGATACCAAATTTGCGGAAGATCTTTATAGGATTTAAGCGCTCCTTTTGCATGGTAAGCCATGATTTCTTCGTGAGTCGGAGCGAGAACATAATCTCTGTTTTTTACATGGAAAAGTATATCGCCGAAAGCTTCAACCCGACCGGTTGCTTCCCATATTTCACGGGGATTCAGCGCCGGTAAATGAAATTCCTGTCCACCGATTGCGTTCATCTCTTCGCGGACGATAGCCGTTACTTTTCTTAAAATTTTATATCCCATGGGTAAAAATGAATAGATGCCGGCCGAAAGTTGTCTGACCAAGCCTGATCTAATCATTAATATATGACTAATTATTTTCGCGTCTGTGGGCGCTTCTTTTAAGGTCGGAATAAAATAATTGCTGAGTTTCATTTCTTTACAAGTTTATTGGAAAAATAATTCGCAAAGATACTAAATCAACAGTCCAAATAAAAATTAGAGATTTTTCAAATGATGCGAAGAGTTCTATTATTTATCCCAGGTTTTAGGCAGAAAGAAAATAATCAATCCATAAATCTCCAGACGACCAAACAACATAACGAAGGATAAAATCCATTTCCCGACTGTAGGAATATGAGCAAAGTTACCCATAGAACCGACGGATCCAAGACCTGGTCCGACATTCCCCATGCAAGCCGCTGAGCCGGTAAACGCAGTTATTGCGTCGACATTCATAATGCTTAATAACAATGCGGAAACTAGAACAATGAGCAGATACAATGTAATATAAATAAGCGTGTTTTCTACTTTTGATTCTTCCAGTTTGGAATTATCTACATGAATATGAAACACAGCGTTGGGGTAAAGTGTTTGTTTGATTTTTCGCGAAATAGCTTTAAACATGATAAGAACCCGGTCAACCTTTATTCCACCTGAAGTTGATCCGGCGCATGCGCATTGAAGAGTGAAAAAAATTATTACAAGGTGTGAAAATGCCGGCCACACGGATGAGTCAGCGTTGGCAAATCCGGTGGACGTTCCCACTGATAGTATTTGAAATGATGAATAACGTAATGCATCCGTAAATGTCGAATAGTGATTATTGGCAAAAATATCTACTGCTACGGAAACGATCGCCACTAAATTTGCCAATAAATAATACTTAAGAACATCTGAATATTTGATATTCGCGAGTTCGCCGATAATCACCGAAAAAATCAAGGCGAAATTCATTCCAGACAAAACCATAAAAACCATTATTACAATCTCAACCGAAATACTATTAAAAGCTGCAACGCTTAAATTTTTTGTTGAGAAACCGCCTGTTGCTACCGTGGCGAAAGAGTGAGTGACCGAATCAAAGAATGATACTCCGCAGAACATAAGAGCAATAGTCTCAGCAACTGTAATTCCGAGATAAACATACAAAATTATTCTTATTGCTTCTTTTGTTCGCATATTAAATTGACGAAAAGCCTGACGAGACATTTCAGCACGATAAAGACGGGTTGTTGCTATTCCCATTGAGGGAAGAACCGACAGGACAAAAATAATTATTCCCACGCCGCCTATCCAATGAGTCGAAGCGCGCCAAAAAAGTAATCCTTTGGGCAACGATTCTATATCTGTTAATATTGAACCGCCGGTTGTTGTATAACCGGATACACTTTCGAACCAGGCATTTGAAAGAGAAAACTCGCCACCCCACATGAAAAATGGCAAAGCGCCGATCAAACATGATAAAAGCCAGCTTGCAATAACAATAACCAGTCCTTCGCGTTCATAAATTTCATCTGTAGCAGGCACAAAAATCAGGGGAAACAGCCCGAACATTGTTGCAATCAGACCGCTGTAAAGTAAGGTGAAAGTGCTACCGTCTTTTTCTATGATTGAAATGGCGGCGGATATAAAAAGAAAAACTGCATTAAAAAGAAGAACAATTCCCGTGTATCTGAATACTATTCGGCTTCTCATCTTTTTGACTCTTCGGCTAATACGTGAGAACAAAGTATATCAACGGCGTCATTTAATTCGCTTAATTCATCCTGAGATTCTACTGAATAATTATAAGGAATTCTTTGAGAAGTAAATTTTCTTATTCGTTTTGTTATTTCTATGAGCGGATTGACGAAATAAAAACTTATCAAGCTATGAAACAATACTGCGCAGACAATCGCGGCAATAACTGCAATAACACCCGGCATAATCGCTCTGCGTGATTTATCGGTAATCATTTTTGAGGTGTTAAAAATCATTCGGTCATTTTCCGCGATGAATTTATCGATTATTTGTGTCAGGTTTATAAACTGCTCGTGTGGATTTGTAAAATACCAATCAAGCCTGGTTTCATTATCCGAAAAAACTTTTTTGTCGGAAATCATTCTGATGTATTGTGAATATTTCTCTCTGATATCAATAATTATTTTCTCTTCATTATCAGTAACGGACTTTTTTGCTCCAATAAAAGATTTTTCAAAAAGTGAATCTGCCGAAAGAATAATGTTGTCACCTTCGTCGGTCTTACCTAAGAGGGAAAGCAAAATACCACTGTCCTCCCGCTCAAGCGCCTGCTTCATGTTTTTAAATGCGGTTAAACTTTCGAATTTTTTATCGAGTGTATTCTCAACAATACCACCTATTGAAGTTACTTCAATCACTGACCAAATTCCGGCTATAGCGAGCATGGCGGCTAATATTATGAAGCCGGAAATAATTTTTAACTTGATACCCATGATAACGTCCCTGATTTCTGACCATCAAAAATAACAAATATCTTATCAGGAAATGATATATTTATTAATCATATTCTGAGAGTCTGACAGAGTTAAACAGAAGGAGAGAGTAATGATTTTTGATCCTGTGATTTCAGATCCAACAAAAACTGATCCCTTGAATCCGCCTGGGTTGCGATCAATATTACTGAAAAGTGAAAATGAAAATATTCTCGGAACTCTTTTCATCGCAGGAGGTGAAGGAAAAAAACCAACAGTACTTCTGCTTCACGGATTTCCGGGAAATGAAAATAACTTTGACATTGCCCATGCTATTTGTCGATTCGGCTGGAATGTTATTGTATTTCATTACAGAGGCACCTGGGGGAGTAAAGGAATCTTTTGCTGGCAGAATGCTATTAACGATGTTCGTAATGTGATTGAATTAATAAAAAACGGCTGGTTCATTAATGACCTTAAAATCGATGCGGAAAAAATTGCCATAATAGGGCATAGCATGGGCGGTTTTTTTTCTGCAAACGCTTTGGTTGAGGGATTAACCGAACACGCTTTTGTAATTGGCATGTTTAACCTCGGTTTCATCGGAGAAATGATTTCAGGCAACCCGGGATTTCAGGAAGTGGCTCTTGAAAGTCTGAAACACGGATCAACATTTCTCGAAACAACCGGTCCGGAAAAACTTTTAGATGAAATGATAAAAAACGGGCATCAGTGGAATTTGATAAATCACGCACAAATACTTGCGAAGAAAAATTTTTATATGATTGGCGCTTCAAAGGATCAGACATCACCGGTTGATATGCACTTTCATCCGCTTCTGAATATTTTGAAAAAGATAGAACCTGAAAAAAATTTCGGTGAAATACTTGAAACCGGGCACTCTTTTTCTGATAGAAGAATTACATTGACAAAAAAAATTGTTAATTGGTTAAGTGAAATAAAATTCCAGGATTAAAAATGAATAACGAAATGGGCGATATGCCTGCCGAAGAATTTAAAAAAAGAGGATATGAACTTGTTGATTGGATTGCTAACTATCTTTCAAAACCGGAAGATTTTCCGGTATTAGCTCAATGCAAACCCGGTGAAATAAAAAACAAACTGCCTCAGCATCCTCCTCAACAGAGTGAATCATTTGATGAGATTATAAAAGATATCAATGAGATTCTGATTCCCGGAATGACTCATTGGAATCACCCCGGATTTCATGCTTATTTTAATTCGACCGGAACAGGTCCGGGAATACTTGCAGAACTTTTGTGCGGGGCATTTAACATTAATGGAATGCTTTGGAAATCATGCCCCTCAGCAACAGAGCTTGAGGAAGTAACACTTAAGTGGCTGCGGGAAATGATTGGTCTTCCGGAAAACTTTTGGGGAATAATTTATGACTCTGCATCAACAAGTACTATGCACGGCATCGCTTCTGCACGTGAATTTGCCTCACAGTTCGAGTTTCAGAAAAAAGGAATGACCGGACGTCCCGAAACAAAACGATTACGTTTGTATGCTTCCGAACACGCTCATTCATCAGTTGATAAAGGTTCACTGAATATTGGTCTCGGTCTTGAAGGAATAAAAAAAATTCCCACTGACGATAATTTCAGAATGAAAGTAGATGTTCTGGAAAAGTGTATCATTGATGATTTGAATAATGGATGGTATCCGATGTGTGTTGTCTCAACAATCGGAACCACATCAACTACAAGCGTCGATCCGTTACCCGAAATAGGTAAAATCTGCCGAAAATATAATGTCTGGCTGCATGTGGATGCCGCGCATGCCGGAACAGCTTTAATATTGCCTGAAATGAAACACTACTTGCAAGGAATTGAATACGCTGATTCGCTTGTGGTTAATCCTCACAAATGGATGGGCGTGCCAATGGATTTGAGTGTGTTTTATACTCCTCGCCGTGAAGTTCTCAAAAAAGCTTTTTCACTTGTCGCTGAATACTTAAAAACTTCTGAAGACAGCATTGTTGAAAATTATATGGATTACGGAATTCAACTCGGACGACGATTCCGATCCTTAAAATTATGGTTTGTGATCCGGTATTTCGGTGTTGAAGGCTTAGTTGTAAGACTACGTGATAATATAAGGGTGGCAAAATTATTCGAATCGTGGATATCTTCTTCAGATGAATACAAAATCATGGCTCCGGTTCCTTTCAGCACAATCTGTTTCAGAGCGGAACCGGAAAATCTGAATGAAGAAAGACTCAACGAATTTAATCTGTTATTCATGAATAAGATTAATGAAACGGGAAAGTTATTTTTATCGCATACTGTGTTAAACGGAAAATTTGTAATAAGATTTGTTATATCATCCTTTAGAACTCAGGAAGAACATGTGCGGGAATCATGGAATGTTATTAATGAGGTTTATAGAAAAATTAAACCAGGTGAATAATTTTATTTCAAAAAGGACTGTTCAGTGACAGTCCTTTTTTACATCACTCATAAGATTATTTCTTAAAACTCAACATTGAAAATATTTGTTGAGCCTGAAGAGCATTATATTCAAAAGCAATCCGCTTATAATTAATCAGATCCACTATTGTTCCGATAAGGCAAAGACCGCCGGTTAACAGATATAAAATTCCCATACCGATTTGATCGACAATAAATCGTTGGACGCCTGCTATGCCCAAAAAGCCGACAAGCGCTAATAAAAGTATTGTCTGCGGGTCTTTTCTGCGAACCCGATAAACATTTGCAAACTGTTGCGCATCTTCATCAGACATGTTTTCAATCATTCGTCCGATATACACTTGTTCCTCACCGATAATTTCCGGTAAAAATCTTAAAACGCTAGCCATGATATACCTCTCTATTTTTTAGAAACTTAATTCTGAAACCGGTCAACAGACTGACAATACGATAACTCAATACAAACAAAGCAAAAAATCCCAACGGATGAATATTAAAAGATGCCGACAAATCGCCATGAAGTATCATGCTTATTGATCTGCCTAATCCACAACCAAGACAAAAGTCTATCCCCAGATGATGAAACAGACATAAATTGAGATGTTCTTTTTCATAAGGATTTATTAAGGCAAGATAGAGTAATGCCGCAATCCATATGAAAGCTTCAATGTTGACGTGATAATAATAATATCTGATATGTTTAAGCAGTGATCTCATTTTTAGACTGAATTAATAATAACACTAAAACCCATTTTAAGCAATTCGAATTTTTAGACGATCATCCAAGTCGAAAGTTTAGAAGACTGAGAAGATTCATACAAAACAATTATTTCTTCGGCTTGTTTACTTAATTAGTAACCTTTTTTGCAGGATATAGTTTAGCGTGACATGGAGATAATTAATTCGTGCATCACTCTAAAATTTTTTGTCATCTATGATTACGATTGTTCACTGAAAATGTTACAACTACTCGCAGCGTGAGATCTTTTATAAGCTTTTATCTGAAAATATGAATTGCTTTAGAAAGTGAATTCCAGGCAAAACACTCTTATTGATCCTGTTGAAGGATACTTTAAGAGATTATCAATTAGAGTTTTCTATCGAGTAAATTTTTTTTGATTAATATGAAATAAGAATCAGATGAAATTGAAAAAAATATTTCAAGCAACTGGACACGTGCTTAAAAAATAATTATGTTTGATGTGTCAAGTATGCTTTACAAAATCTATGAAACAGATTATTAAAAATAATATTAAAGAATACAGATTAAAATCCGGGATCACCCAGGATGAGTTAGCCCGTGAAGTCGGAGTATCAAGGCAAAGCATCAATTCGATTGAACGGGAACATTATATTCCAAGTTTGCCGCTTGCCCTGAAGTTCGCAAAGTTTTTCAGATGCCCGGTTGAAGATCTGTTTTTATTGGAGGAAAAATAGATGGATGAAAGACTTAAAATGCACAGATATTATTCATCACGTATTGCGCTGCTTGTGTTCGTAATCATTACCGCAGCTTTGTTCTATTACGATTTTTTTAAAAATGATTTAATTAGATGGGATTTGTTCGTTATTCTTTCTGTTACCGCCTTCAGCAAAATTGCAGCAATGGTTTATTACAGACGCACAAACTAAATGAAAATAAAACCGAAAATTATCCCGTTAATATCTATCAAATAATTTTATGAAAAAGAATAATTTCCGAAATATTAGTAATACAGATTCTTTGTCAGATGCAGTTGCGAGAAAAAATTAACCTTTTGTAATTTGTAATTCTTTTACTCCTATGAGTTAAGTAAATGCAACAGGAAGAATTCGAAGTTAATCTTCAAGATTAATTTTTCTGTCTCTGTTAAGAGCATAGTTTGGAATTATCCTTTCGTATTCACTATCCATCAACAGTGATGAAAAAATAAAGTCTGCTGAAGCACGGTTATTCGCGATGGGAATATTCCAGACAACTGCGATTCGGAGTAAAGCCTTAACATCAGGATCGTGAGGCTGGGGTTCAAGCGGATCCCAGAAAAAAATCAGTATATCAATATTTCCTTCAACTATTTTTGCGCCTATTTGCTGGTCGCCGCCAAGCGGCCCGCTTCTGAACTTTTCAACGGGAACGCCAAGTTCTTTTTCGATGATAACGCCCGTGGTTCCGGTTGCGTAAATATTATGATGCAAAAGATTGCCTTTATTGAATTTTGCCCAGGCCAGCAATTCATGTTTTTTATTATCATGAGCTACAAGCGCAATGTTTTTTTTCTCATTCATTTTAGCAATAATCTTTTCAGCCATGTTATTTACCATTTAGTTTTTTAATAAGATATTCATACAACTCTTTGTGGTTTGACAAAACGGGTACGTCGCAGCTTCTTAGTTTATCTTCGGGCTGATGTCCGCAGGAAAGTAAAACTGCATCCGCACCGATTTCACGCGCGACTTCGTAATCATGACAGGTATCGCCTATCAACAAAACTTCATCACCGTTAAGATTGAGCAATTCGATTAGTCTTTTACCGTTTGTAACTTTGCTGCCTGCGTAAATATCATTCATTCCGACGAGATAATCGAAGTAATCAGTTAAACGGAACTCTTTTATAATTTCATCAAGAGTCTCCTGGTAATACCCTGAGAGCACAGATTGTTTAATACCAACAGACCGGATAAAAGTCAAAATCTCTTCTGATCCCGGATAAAGATTACATGAATATTTTGTATTCTCATAAGTATCAATAAATCTTTTCCCGACTGATTCAAAAGTCTCTTCAGAAAAATCAAATCCCAGAGTTTTATAATATTCAATGACAGGAATGGTAAAAATATCTCTGTAATATTCAACAGACATTGTTTTCATTCTTTTGTCGGTTAAAATATTATTCATTATTGTAACACAAAGATTCACATCTTCCAGCAATGTTCCGTTCCAGTCCCAGATTACATGTTTATACATTCATTATCCGTGAAATTCTTTCAGCAAAGATATTAAAAAGTACCATACAATTCGCGGCTGCTATTGTTGAAGTTAAACGCTGTATTGAGAAATTAAATCCCCCGGGAGGACTGAATATTACTTTTTATCAACCTCGTTCTCAGCAATGAACTTTTTGATATCCTCAAGATACTCGATTATTGCTCTGGCTTTGCTAAGTCCGAATGTGAACTTGTATTTTTCATCATTATTAAGAAAGATAGTGATAACCTTGTTTCCCTTAAATTCCCCAATAGTTGCTTCCGGTTTGCTGTTTTCCATAAATACTCCTTTTGGATAATAGATATGATTTCAGATTATTTTCTTTTAAAAAATTCTTCATGCGAAAAACCTTTATCAATAAGCTGCCGTGAATTATCATTCAGAAAATTGATTATTGATTCTATAGGAATAGCTTTTGTAATTCCGTATTTCATACTTTGTCTCTGTTCAACATAAACATCGCCAACGTAAGGTATGATGGGATTAAAATTTTGTTTTTCATTATCAACCGCCGGTTTTAAAATATATTCCATTTCAGAAGGAACAGATTTAATCATTCCAACAAGTTCGAAATTCGGAACCCCATCCCTTATCGCGAGAACAATACCGCCGCTATATCCTTTATTAAACACAGCATCAACAAGGAACGAACCGGTGTTATCTCTGTTAGGACTGCTTACGATACCCTTTGTTATCATCTTGTAATTCAAGGGGTATCCGAACACATAAACAAATGATCCCCACTCAAGTTGTTTAGCTTCGCCTATTGGATAATGGAATGCTTCAATATCCAGCACTGCGCCTGGTGGATAATGCTTCCCGAGCAATGCAATGTCGTGTTGGGCGTCGGTGATTAGTAAATCAATCTCACCGCGATCAGGCAATCCGATAATCCATATTGTCTGTTTTTCTTTAACGGCTATACCATGAACATATTCGGAATAACTACCGGTACTATTCTCAAAATAAGTGATTATTGTATCGGGAAAATCAACAATGTGTGCGCATGTTAATAGCACAATTGAATTCATATTTGAAAATATTACAGTAGCAGTTCCGCTTGCCGTTTGATTAAAAAAGTTTGATGAGACAGAATGTTTGTCGATTATATCTTCAGATAAATCTTTTTTCAATAGTCTGGTTTCTTTACTAAAAATATATGTTGAGTAAAAAGCGAGAGTGTTTACCATTTTAACGGAATTACCTATTTCCTCAAGCTGTTTTGAGGAACTGTTATAAGGAAATTCACTATCATATTTTCCGTCCACCAAGGTTGGAAAAGCTGTTTCAAATACATTTGTTGAGCACGACCAGATAACTAAAAGGAGTGGAAAAAGTTTTGGCGAAAAATTTTTCATAATAACTCCGGGGAAAATTATTAAGCCGGGGGATGACTTCTATATTTTTAACAAAAATAAAAGACAAATAAGTAAATAACTCAGAGACAAATCATAGAATTATTCTGCAATAAAAGAAAAAAAATGTTCCGGAAGCTATTTATATTTTTGAAAGTATTTTTTATGGTTTACACGATAAAATTAAATAATCAGCAAACGCTGAATAGTTAACCCGGAATCCAGCACTAAAGCCGCTATTATAATAACAGCGGCTTGTATATTCGCACAAACGCTCCATTCATATAAAATAACCGGTAAAAATGTAATTATCTACCTGTCCGCCATAACTCTAATTTTCTTGAAAAATTCTACAGCCAATGTTATTAATTTTTAAGAAATCCATACTTAATGGCGAACTGAACAAGTTCGGCATTATTATTCAGAGATAATTTCTGAATAATATTCTGGCGATGATTAATAACGGTATAATGACTGATAAACAACATTTCAGCAATTTTTCTGTAAGTATGACCTTCGGCGATCAGTTTTAGTACTTCTTTTTCCCGTTTAGTCAGATAGAAATCATCAGCGGTTTTTTCAGGAATATGTTCACCTTTTTCAATCTTTTTGAGAGCATTGAGAGTGACATCTTTTGCGAAGTAATCTTCACCCTGCATGATTTGCTCAACGGCTTTGAATATTTCCGACATGTCGGATATCTTAAGAATATAACCGTTTATTCCGGCTGACAAAGCGTCGAGAATATAATTGTAATTATCATGCATGGTTAGCACAAGAACCTTGATATCGGGTAAAGTATTCTTGATAATTTTAGTAGCCTCGATACCATTCTTGCCCGGCATGGCAATATCCATAATTACAATATCAGGCTTCTTGTCAAGAGTAACCTCAATTGCTTCGTCGCCGTTAGTGGCTTCCCCGACAACTTCGTATTTTGAATCGGAGAGTAAAACTGTTTTGAGACCTTCGCGTAAGATTGCGTGATCATCAACGATAACTATTTTGATTTTTTCCATGTTAACCCCAGGGAATTTTAATGTGAATTTCAGTACCTAAAGATTCTGATGAGTCAATATAAAAATTTCCTTTCAATGTTTCAGTTCTTCTTTTCATATTTAGTAATCCAAAACCCATTTTTGAATCTTCAGTTTTTTTATCTATTTCGAAATTTATACCCTTTCCGTTGTCCTCGATATTTACCAATATAAATTTATCTCTATAATAAATCTGCACAGAAGCTTCGGTAGCTTGTGAATGTTTAGCTATGTTGTTTAACGCTTCCTGAACAATTCTGTAAATATTAAGTTCAACTACAGGATCTGTAATTGCAGGATAATTATATTCATTGAAATATACATTAATTGCAGTCATGTTGCCTATTTCTTTACAAAGTAAATCCAGCGATTTTATTAGTCCGTAGTCATCAAGATCATTTGGATGAAGATCTTTGATTATATTCCTTAATTCTTTACCCGTCTGGAAGAGAGTTTGTTTTATGTCATCCAGATGCGAATTATTCGCGCTGTATTTTTTACTATATAACTCGATTTTCATTTGGATAGCTGAAAGTTTTTGACCAATTGAATCATGAAGTTCGGCAGATACTCTTTTTCTCTCTTCTTCCTGCGCGTTATAAATAGCCAATGAAACCAATTCATTTTCAGTAATTCTTTTCTGAGCTTCCTCCATTTTTTTATTTTTGGTTATGTCTTCTATGATGTTCACAATTCTTATATCATTGCTATCCTCCGGTTTTATGGAAAAAAATCGGAATATTAACCACTGGCTGTTTTCTGCGTCCGACCCGTTATTTGCATTGGGTTCCATAAGTAACGGATAAGTATAAAATTCGCCGCCTGTTACGAAAATATCATTCAGTTTACTTTTATATTCGGAATCACCTGAAAATACTATCTCAATTATTTCATTTAGATTGTATTCCGGTTTTTCCATAAACGCAAAATGTTTTTGATAAACCAGGTTTGATTCAATTAGAACACCGCGTTTATCGAATATTCCTATAGCAAAAGGAGCTTGTTCAATCAGCGCTTTTAATTCGGCAGTTCTGATTGAAACTCGCTCTTTAAGCAGTTTATTAAGACTTTGCAGGTTGGTTTCGGCAATTTCGCGTTGTTTAATCTGTTCTTCAAGCTCGGATTTCTGGGCAAAAAATTGTGAAATAAGATTTGATATTTTGCCGAACTCATCATTTTTCGTAAGCATCCCTGACAGCATTTTATCGCTTTCATTATCCAGCGAGCTGGTTATTTTTTTTAAGGGCAGACTGACATATTTTACAAAAAGAAGAACGAAAATAAAAAGGATGAAAAGCGTCACGTGTGAAAAGACAAATAATAATGTTTTTGAAGAGGATATGGCTTCGCCGATAATATGTGATCCCAACTTAACATTGAGGTAACCGATAGTTGAATTGTCATAACTAAGCATCGGTTTTGAAAATTCAATAACAGAAAAATTCTGCGTATCCTCACTTTCCATGCGGGTTTCGGTTAAGGTAATGCTACTTTCAAAAAGTTCTTCTAACTGATGAATGTAATTTTCATCAATTACCTGAGCGGTAATAATGTAGCCGTAACAAGGCTGTTGCCCGGGTGTGTATTCAGAGGGATAAATTGAAGTTGCTATAAACTCAATAAAATTATTGTCTATGTATTCGTAGAATCTCAATTCCCGGTTGCCTCCTGAAAGCTCAGAAAAAAGTTTTTCGTTTGCAATCGGTTTCATAAACAGCGAATCTGTTGAAAAGTAAACTTGTTGATAAAGAGTATCGTATATCCACAGAGAATTAAAGTCATAGTCAGCGATAAGCCAATCAAGATTAAGTTTGGCAAACTCCGGATCGAAATCGTAAATAAAATCAATCATCTCATCCCATTGACCATATTCATGATATACCAGAATTTCCAAATGCCGCGCTTTTTGATTAAACAACATATCAAAAGTCTTTTCCTTTTCAAGAATTGAGTTGGTAAATAATTCAGTAACTTTTTTTTCCTGAAATGTTGAAACCCGCTGCATCATGATTAAAAATAAAATTACGAAAAAAAGAAGAGAGAATATGAATTTTGACCGGATACTAATATTACCTAAAAATTTTCGTGCTCTTTGAAAGAATGAATTCATTAAAATGCATCCATAAAATAGCAGTTTATTTTATCTGGAAATTTAAGAAAAATTATCCACTCAAAACGATTTATAAACGAAATGATTGTTAATAATCCAAATAAATCAAAGCTTGTTTATTCTGAAAACATTTTATTTAGTTATAAGATTCCGTCTGATTTCAGGATTATTGAATAATCTGAAATGAGAGATATGGAAATGGAAAACTGACAAAACAGGAGAAATGTTTTAATTAGTCATTTTAGCTTTCTTCTCTTTTTCAGCAAGCCGCTCAAGAGATATATTTTTAAATTCTATCATTTTTGCTCTTTGTTCCTCCTCGCTTATGCCGAATAATTTTGCAATAAAGCGGTCACCGTGAAGAAATCTTAAGAATCCCCAACGAACAACGTAAAAAATAATAATGGTGACAACAAGAGGAGCAAAAGCAAGCCACCAGTAATCTGCGTCATTTGGTTGAACGTTCGTGGATGAATTCTGAATCATCGAAAACAAATTTTGCACAGAGGCAATGATCATGTTTTCCCTCCTAAAAGCTTTGTCGTTAATACTTAATCTATTGCAAATATAATAAATGCAGATTCTATTACGAAGTAAAAAAAATTAGTGAGAAAATATTTTTCCTCCACCCACACATTTTTCAGAACTCAGGTTAATATTACTTTATCGCAATTGAATTTCCGTTTCCAAATTCACCGAACCATTCAAGAGTGGCCATTATTGCCGGAATCACTGATGTTGCATGTGTTCCGCCTTCAACCGTAATCAATCTTACATGTTGGGCGCCACGTGAGTTGAATGAGTTCAGGGCAGTAACTGAATTTTGATATGGTACAAATTCATCGGCATTTCCATGAACTAAAAGTAAGGGAGTAATAGGAGTCCATTCGATCAGGTTGTTCTCTGCTAATGCATCGAGAATGTAAGTTGCCGATCCGTCTTTAATCTTACTTATAAATTCAGAAGTAAAAAGTTCAGAGAGAGTTATTGTAAGCTCAGCATTGATTTGCGGAATGGTTTTTGAGCCATCAAAGAGCCGGTTTATTTTGCCGGAATAGGGTTCCGAAAAAATTTCATTCAATTTATTCCAGTTGTAAAACTGATTATACGCGCTCACAATAAATGCGATGTATCCGGGCATATAATAATGAGTTTCGTCAAAAAGTTGTGTTACAGTACCTGATAAATCGTAAGCTCCGGCCATTGCGGAAACAGCTGTAAGATTTATTTCATTGTGATAATTCATATCAATTTCTTTTTGTGCGGCAAGTGTAACATAACCGCCTTCAGAATATCCCGCCAGGAAAATTTTCCCGTTGAGGCTTATGTTAGAATTTTCTGCGAATTTTTTTGAGGCGCGGATCATGTCGATCACACAGGTAGCTGAGGGTTTTGCAAGATGATAAGGATGATGAATTTCAGAAACACCGAATCCGAGATAATCAGGAAGACAAGCATAATAACCAAGCGAGGCAGATATAATTCCTTCATAACCAAAATAGGCATCAACAGAGGCAACTTCTGTTCTTTTGGAAATTGTTCCATGCTGAACGCTGATAAAAGGAAGCGGATTAATACTCGAAGGAATAAATATAGCCCCCGACGCGGTAATGATCTCGTTAGTCGGAGAAACAGTATAATAAACTATTCTGTAAACAGTAACATCAAACAGTGGAATAAAATCGGGGATGTCTGAACTTAAGGAGAAAAACGAGGAAATCAACTCAACGGGAAATTCACCGATTTTTTCACTTTCAATGAGTTGCCCGCGGTTTAATTCCGTTAGCGGTTCCTGTTCGGAAGCGTTTTCACATGAGGTGAAAGAAAATGTAATTATTGTAAAAATAACCGATACGCAAAAGTGAAAACATATTTTTCTTACGAGCATTTTATTTGCCTGATTATTAAGTATGAAAAGACAATTAAATATAATGATGTATTTTTAATGGCTCAAAAACATTTTACATTCTCGAGATTATTCTCTTCCTGATTCTATTCAATTCAACAACCAAAAAACTATTTTACTTTTATCGCCATGATAGTAATATCGTCAAGCACCGGGGCAGAGTTACGCCATTTATTTCCAGCAATAAAGATGTTTTTAATTATTTCGTCCGGTTCTTCATTAATGGTAATTCCAAATTCATTAATAAGCCGGGTTAATCCGAAAAATTCTTTTTTCTCGTTTCGTAACTCAATGATTCCGTCAGAGAATAATAAAAGCACGTCATCTTTTTCCAGACTGAACTCAGTGGTTTCGTAAGGAAAATCTTTTACGGCTCCAAGGGGCATACTTTTCGTAACAATTTCTTTAATTGCATTTTTACTTTTAACATAATGCAGAACCGGTGGCATTCCTGCCGATGACAAAATTACTTCCCTGCCATTAGTTCTCATCAATATTAATGACATATACAAGTTCCCAAGTTTCATCTTTCGAATCACAGCAGTGCATTTTTTGAAAAAATCAGGGATCAGTAAACTTGATCCGCTCGATATAAAAAGGCTTTTGATAATCGCTACCATTATGCCTGCTTTGTTTCCATGTCCCGTTGCATCTCCTAAAGCGATATTTAACAAACCAGATGAGTTTTGTATTGAATCATAATAATCGCCGCCGACTTCAGCAGCGGTTTCCATTTTCACGGCGATATCAAAGTACTCTGTGTTAACTATTTTTTTAGGCAGCATCGAAAGCTGCAGTTTTCGGGCATCCTCTAACTCGCGGGTTTTTCTTTGGTTATCTGCTTCAAGTATTTTTTTCTCGATCTCTTTTTTTTGTGCAGAGATTTCTTTTTCATAATTGGCTTTGGAAAGAGTTCTGACTTCCCCAATCTTTTGTTCTAATTCTTTTCCAGTTCTGATAAACTCGTAAGCGAGGTAAACAGACATTGAAATTATAAAAGAAATAACTCCGTAAATAAAAATTCCAGACTCACCAAATATCGGTGGGAAAACTTCAGCGTTGTGCAGCATCTGATAAATACCGCTCAACGACATTAATGCAAATCCGATTCGCAATATTGAAATACCTTTTTGGGCTTTCCGTGAATAGATACTATTGCTTGCAAGTGAAAACAGATATGAGATAAAAAT
Organism: uncultured Melioribacteraceae bacterium; assembly: GCA_964516545.1. Lineage (GTDB taxonomy): Bacteria > Bacteroidota > Ignavibacteria > Ignavibacteriales > Melioribacteraceae > JAHISV01. Next base: position 12,875 of record CAZEXO010000012.1, on the reverse strand, counting down.
GTAGTAAGCGAGCGTTAGGGATAGATTGCCGAAATAAACACCTGCAACTGAAAGTCCAACAGCAATAATAAAATTAAGTAAATCCAGTTTTCCAAGTTTTGAAAAGATTGATCTGATAGAAGCAGAAGCAAAAAAGACAGTAAGCAGCAGAGAGATATTGTTTATTTCACGCAGGCTGAGAACAGTAAAAATATTGTGACTAAAATAAATCTGATAGTTGGAATAAATAAAAACTATGAAGGCGGTAAGAAAAAGAGTAAAGTAAAAATTCTGTTTGAACTTTCTGTCGAAAAGGAAAAGGAAAAGATGTATTATTACCAGAGTTAAAGGTATTACGATAAATGCTACTTCTTTTATAGTTTGTGTTCTTATTTGAGAGGAAGTGAAGCTGATCATTTCATCAATAAGTCCCAGGCGCATTGAAAAGCCGCCCCAGATTTCTTTCTGCCATAATTCAGCAAGTCTGTGATTTGAAAATCGGACTGATATTGTGTTCATTTCTCCCGGGATGAAATTTATTATTCTTGGATAAGAATCGTTGGCTGTGAATTCATTTGTAGCAGTCGGGAATATTGTTCCAATCGAATAAATAAGTTTTTCGTTGAGATAAATTTCAGAAGCGCCACGCTGAGAAAAATAAAATCCTAATTTTTTATCAGCCAGTGACGAATCGATAAAAACACTTGTCTGAAACCAGACTATACCGGGCCATTTCGAATCAAGCGCTAATGTCGGTGGCAATGTACTATCAGTAATTAGCGTACTCTCACTGTCGACAGAATCCCCTGGAAACGGTGGAATATCAGAAGAGAATAATTTCCACTTTTCAAGTAATATGATATTCGCGTTTTCAAAATCATTCGACGATAAATTAATCGGAGAATTTATTATGTCGGAGTTTTGCGAAAATATGTTCACAGGATGATGGAGTGAAATCAAACAATATAGAAAAATAATAACGGTGGATAATCTCATCTGATAATTGACCTGATAGTTAAAAGATAATCATTAACTGATGTCTGCATATTTACCGGGTGAAAAATAAAACGCAGGATATTTATCAACCAGTTCCACTTCAAAGAGTTCTTCTTTCAATTTAACCGGTCTTACGATACTTCCCGCTAAAATGAATTGTTTTGATACAGCCTGGTCGGAATTTGTGAAAGTCTTGATTAACCCGATCCTGCCTGGTTTGATGTCGGTTATTGCAATAGCCGCATTGAAAGGATAATAAATTATTTTATGCTTATAAGGGGGGAGTCCCTCAATTGTACGCTTATCGATCCAAACTTTTAAATGATACCTCATAAACATGATAAGCAGAGCTGATAGGCTGACGAAAAGAATTAATTGAGTTCCGGCAGATAAAGTAATTAACGTAACCAATAATGATAGTAATCCTGAAGTAATCCCAAGGAAAAAGAATATTTGCCCGGAAATTTTGAACTCCAAAATCATAAAAAAGATACAGGCATAAATCCAATAAAACTCTGTACTTAAAAACAATTCATATTGATTCATACGATCGTATTAGTTTATTAGCTTATCAAATGTAATAATTCCCATTCAATTCTTCTATTCATATGATGAATAATCATATGCAATAAAAATTCAGTCTTTGGTTTTTTCATCGGGAATGTGTTTATAAACTTATGTACATCGAAAGCTGACCGGATAAATAACTGTATTGTTGGTTTTCCCTCGCGGTACTTCCGGCTGATAAACGGGCGTTTAGCTTTAATCCGGTTGTTATGTCATATATGAATTCAGCCTGACCTTCAATTGTCATAAGACTATTTGCGGGAATAGTTCCGGCTTTTCCTCTTAGATATAATTCATAAAGATTTTTTTCTGAAAAATCGATATCAAACCAGAGGGAATGTGATTGAAAATATTGCGGTGAATAGTAGTACTCGGAATCATATCTGTAATTTGAAAGATAATATTCATACCCGACTTTCCATCTTTCGGAAATCTGTCTCCCAATGCGAAGCTGAAAATCATTTCCTTTATTATCACCATAATCGGGATGATTCTCGGCAATTGATACATACTGGTAATGCATCTGGAAAATAAATCCCTTGAAATCAAAAACCTTCGCGTCAATCGTATAAATTTTCGCGCCCATTCTGATATCAACCAAATCGGGAGAATATAAAAGAACACCCGCATCAGACGTACGCATATTCGCGTATAAATAATATTCTTTTTCCTTTTCATACCGAAGCGAAAGTTCGGTTTCGCGTTGAGCCGTAATTCCAACAGAATTAACCGTTCCAAAACCAACGCCGCCGGTTAAATTCTCAGCAAATCGAAAGGTCATGTATCCCTTGAATGTAGAAAAAGTCCGGCTTAATTCAGGCGATCTGATATTGGTTCTGAAGAAAGAAAATCCAACTGTTAAAAAATTGTTGACGCCCAGGTCAACACGCGCTCCTAAATTTGAGTACTTAAATCCCACATTGTCATTATAAAATGCCACTGATGGTGAGATGCCGATATAATTCGGGAATGTTTCCAATAGACCTCTTATTCCGGTTCTTGGAATCCAGCCTTTGCGAAGTTCAACCATGGAAATTTGTGTGGAATCAAGATCCCAGACAAGAAGAGAATCATACTTTGCTTCAGCCAGATCATACTCTTCAATTTTCGCGTAGGAATCACCTAAATATAAATTAGCCTCGAAATTCAAAGAATCTTCTTTTACCAGTTCTTCAAATTCTTTTACCGCAATAAGTGAATCACCTAGGGCGAAATAAACTTTCGCGCGTTCAAGTTTTACATCATAATCGTAACCTTCATCTAAAACGCTGTTATATATTTCAAGCGCCATGTTATAATTTTTTGCGCAAAAATTAACATCACCGTATTCTTTGAGAATGAGAATGTTGGGTTCGGCCTGAGATAAGTAATCTTCATAAAAAGGGAGTGCCGATTTACAATTACCTTTCATTACCTGTTGTCTTCCTTTTTCAATAATTGCATAGAGTCGTTCCTCTTCAGCGCGCATTCTCTGAAAATCTATATTGGATTGCAATTTTATTACTTCATTGTTGATTGGGTCAATTGATTTAGCCTGATCGGCGTAATTCTGAGCTTCGTCGAATTGTTTTTCGCGTATCTTTATTAGCCCCATTAATAAAAGTGCTTCAAGATTATTTGGGCGGCGCGATAAAACATTCTCCGTAAAACTTTTCGCCTGAACAATATCGCCGTCAGTCCAAACAAGTAACTGACCTTTCATCAATTGGTAATCAAGATTATTTGGTTCTTCAAGTAAAAGTCCGTCAATTACTTCAATCGATTTGTCGAAGTAACGTGCCCATGCAGCAGTTTTTGAAAACTGAAAACGCAGTTCTTTATCCTTATCGTTAGGATTATTTGTAAAATAAGTTTCATACCAATTGAAAGCTTCTTCATAATCTTCGAGATAGCTGTAATATTGCGTTACTTCTTTAAGGGCAGTTTTATCATTTGGGTTTGTTTCAAGTTTAGCTAAATACTCTTCTATCTTCTTATTGTAATTTTCATCTCTATAATTTGTTACGTATTCCCACTTTTCTTCATAACGGGGATCATCCATAAACTCAATGGATAAAATTTGTAATTGTTGATAAGCTTCTTCAACTCTGTTTGCCTTGATAAGGTCGTCAATTAATTTGAATCTGGTTTCGTGATCGTCGGGATTTCTTCTAAGTATATTGTAATAGCGGTCAATCGGATATACTTGTTCGAAAGAGCGCGGAGTATTTTGGCGCAGATAGCCTTCCCGGTTTACAAGATCAAGTCCGTCCTGCGCTTCCTGAAAAAACGGTTTGAGAGTGAGTGAAGCTTCGAAAGCATTTTTTGCCTGCGGGTATTTAGCAAGCCACAATAAAAAATAACCGTAACGACTCCAAAGACGCCAATCTTCAGGATATCTTTTCACAAATTTTTCAAGAATAATTTCTCCCTTCTTCAGGCTGCCGGTTTTTGCAAGAATCTCAGTGTAACGGATTATCTCATCGGGAGAGGCGTTATCATCGCGGGCAAGGTATTGATCATACCATTCTTCGGCGATTTCCCATTCTTCGAGGAAACGATAGGATTTACCAATTTCAAGATAGTTGACCGCTTTAGAGGGATCGATTGCTATTTCACGCTCGTGTCCCTGAATCTTTTTTCGTAATAAATCATGCCAGGTTGTAAGAATTCTGTTTAGATCATTAATATAAGTTTGATTGTTAGGTGAAAGACGCGTAGCCCGCCGAAGGTCAAGCACCGACTGCTGATATTGTCCTCTCGCCTCAAAACTTAATCCCCTCAAATGATAACCAACGGCGAATCTCGGGTTAGCCGAAATAAATTTATTCAGAAGATCAATTGCCTCGCCATATCGGCCTACTCTCATTTGATTTTCGGCTGATGTTTTCAAATCTTCCCTTACAATTTTATCTTGTGAATACACAAAAGAAACCGAAAAGAGTAATAACAGGACAAAGGATTTTCTCAGGGAATATTTTGCGTTGCAAATATTATGAAAACACTTTTTCACCACGGCATCCAGGCATAAACGAATAAGTTTTTTAGGGAATCAGTATAAAAAGAAAAAACCGGCAATTCAATACCGGTTTTTACTATTTGTGAAAACATAATTTTAGAATTGGAAATAAATAAACGGCTGAATATCCGCTGACTTAAACTGAAACACCAACCAGATAACCAGCACCAACAGGATTGCTTTTCCGGCAAGCGGAAGTTTCGTTACAAAATTTTGCCAGCCCAACTCCCACTTTTTAGGTATATAATGCAATAAATATCCTATCACCACAAGCAGGGCAATCATCGGGTAACCATCTATAAATTGCCAGAAAACCTCACCCTTGAAATAAGTGAATATTTGGGATACCATATCAAAAGCAAGCTGGTATGACTGCGGTCTGAAAAACAATAATGAAAAAGCAAAAACATGGAAGGTTATTATTATTCCAATTATTCTTAAATACCAATTCGATTGCATTTTCTCGGGTAATTTAAATACCCGCTCAACGGCGAGCATTGTTCCGTGAATCGCACCGAAGATAACAAATTTCCAGGCGGCGCCATGCCACAATCCGCATAAAAGCATCGTCATAAAAAGATTAAAGTAAGTGCGTACTTTTCCTTTCCTGTTTCCTCCAAGAGCGATGTAAAGATAATCCCTGAGCCATGTTGAGAGGGAAATGTGCCATCGTCGCCAAAACTCCGTGATGGTTGCTGCCTTGTAAGGTGAGTTGAAGTTATCGGGCAGTTTATATCCCATCAGCAAAGCAAGTCCGATTGCCATATCCGAGTAGCCTGAAAAATCACAATAGATCTGAAGGGAATAACCATAAATCGCTAAAAGATTTTCAACGCCTGTATAACGCGTGGGCCACTCGTAAATTCTGTCGATAAAATTTATGCTTATGTAATCAGCGATAACGGCTTTCTTAAACAAACCCGCCATAATCAATACAACAGCTTTACCGATATCCTCTTTGGTAATAACAGGTTCTTCATTAATCTGAGGTAAGAAATCACTTGCCCTGACTATAGGTCCGGCAACTAACTGCGGGAAGAAGGATACGAAGAAAAGGAAATCCGTGAAATTTTTCTCGGGCGATAATTTTTCACGATAAATATCAATTGTATAACTCATTGACTGGAAAGTAAAGAATGAAATACCCACAGGCAGAAAGATATCGACAAAATCGAAACTAGATGAGGTGAGGTTATTGAAAATATCGATGAGAAAATTCGTGTACTTGAAATAACCCAAAAGACCCAGATTTGTTACCAGGCTTATTACAAGAATCAACTTCCGGTGAAGCTTATCCCGCGTATTATAAATCCACAAGCCGGCGATATAGTCAATAAGAGAACTGACAATTATCAGTACAAAATAAACGCCACTTGATTTGAAATAAAAATACAGCGAGGCGATCATCAAAAAAGTAATTTTAGCACGTTTGTGTCGGATGAATGCGCGCTGAAAAATCAAAACGAATAAAAAGAAAAACAAAAAGAAGCCGCTGTTGAAAAGTAGCGGCTCAAGAGGTTCGAATTTCAGAACCTCCAAAAGTCTGTCAAAAAAGGTTGTTTCCATCTGTATTTTCTGCCAATATATTAAAAGGATTATTTCATGTTTTTATACAGATCAATAAGGGCTTCGGATAACATTTCACCGACAATCTGAGCTCCCTGCAAATTAAAATGAGTGTGATCTGCAGAAGCCAGCGGCGGGTTATTTTTCACCCATGCAGACATTGAATTTTCACCACCCATCGCTTCAAATAAATTCCAAAAAGCAATGTTTGTTTCTTTTGCAATATCCATTTGCGCTTTCAATAAATTTACGATGCGGCTGCTTGTTTTGAATCCTGAATCCTGAACGCTGATCATAAGAAAACTGGTGTTAGGTAAAGCCGCTTTGAATTTATTGATAACCTTCACCATCTCTTTTTCATATCTTTTATAATTACCCGAGATTGCATTTTTACCGAACTGGAAAATCACCAGGCTGTAATTTCTGTACTTGTTGAAATCCTCAATTATTTTGGAGGGAATTTTATCTAAATCTTCGCCTGAGTTGCCGCGTAATGCGAAATTATCCACATAAACTCCGTTGCCATCTTCAAGAAAAACTCCGTAAAATATTGCTGCATTATTTTGCGGAATCTCAAGTTTAAGGGAACGCACGCTTCCGCTGCCAATTATTTCTGCTTGCTGAAATCCACCTGCTTTATTCAGTTTAACTTTTTCAGGTTTATTGTCGAGATAAGCTGTGAAATCATTTGCCTGTGCATCTGAATATATTATATAAATTTCTCTGAATTTACTTGTGGAACGGTATTTATTGTAAGCCGTGTAAGTCACCGAGGCGCTTGCTTTCGGAAGAAAAGATTCACCGCTGATTCCATAAGGAAGTCCGGTTTCATTTCCCATGAAAACAGAGCCGGTAGTCCATTTGTTTTCAGGATATTCATGTTTCGTGGTAACTCTGAATGAAATATCCTGTGAGGTGATGGCAAGATAACCAGCTCCGGTACCTCCGAACTCTTTCCGCAGATTTTCTCTTAAATCACCCGTTACAAGATCACCCTCAATTTGCGAATCACCGTAATGAGCAATTCTCACTTTTTGCGATTTTGCATTTTTCAGAGCTGAAAAAAAATGTTTCATCTGCTGAGTGTTTCCAACGATTTTTGTTTTTTGACGGGGCTGAACAGGGGATTCTAAAAATTTATCGATTTTTTCCTTTTCTGAATCAATAAAATCAAGAGCTGTTTTTTCAATATTTCCCAAAAGGTTTATTCCGGCATAATTATAATTTGGGATTGTTGCAAAGTCTTTTCTTTCGATTCGGTTATCCGTTGATGATGTAGTATCTGTATCCGATTCCCAGTCCTCAAAAAAATCATCTTCATAAAGCACATCGGTATCTTCTTTCAAATCAGAAAAAATATCAATCGATTTAAATTCAACTCCCCACAATTCACCTTCAACAGGAATAAAAGAAAGAGCGTAGAGTATTATAAAAATCATTACTAAAAGTGGTAATGACTGTTTTTTCATGCTAATATTTTCCATATAATTTTGCCTCTCTGTGATTAAAGACCGTGTTTCTCAAGTACTTTTATTATTTCAGTCGCCCAGATTTTATATCCTTTCGCGTTCAGATGAATTCCGTCATAAGTAACATCACCGCGAAGAAAACTACCTTTAGATAATTTGCTGTTGAGGTCAATATAATCAATGTTGTTCTTCTTTGCATGCGATTTTAACAGGTTATTCAGCCTGTCAACTTCACGGTTTCTTCCTGCGTTATAATCTTTCACGTTTATTTCGGGATTATTTTTGTTAAGCCATTCTTTTCCCCAGTTTTCACCTGCGTAAGTTGTTGATTGAATAACAACTTTAACGCCGCGCGACTGGAGAGTATTTATTACAATTAAATAATTGGCGAAAATTGTTTCAACAGGAATCCAGTTGTATATGTCGTTAACACCACCGAGCACGAAACATATTTTGGGTGAAAGTGAATAGACGTTTTCAAGTCTGTTAATATATCCTTCGAGAATATCGCCCGGAATTCCGCGCTCAGCTACTTTTTCGCGTCCGAGAAGTTCATTCCAATTGGCGCCTGCAGTCAGTGAATTCCCCAGCATTACGATGTCGGCTTTTTTTGTTTTATAAATCTTGTGCATTTCCATCTGCATTCCGTAGTTGGTATTACGCAGATAAAGTGCTGTATCTGCCGGAGCTTTTCCAAACAATGTTACTGAGATGATGATAATCGTAATTACGTTGAATTTTATAAATGAAATTTTCTTCATGACAGATCAATTCCCTGAAGCAATTTTATTTTCCTTTTTCTCTTCCGTTTTCTCAGATTCTTGATTATTCGGTTCAAGAGTTATTCTTTTCGATTCAACTTTCGTTTCATGTTCTTGTATTTTTTCTTTCAGCTTCTTTTCAAGAACAACAAGCTCGGATAGTTTTGACTTATAACTCTCGCGCTGATTTTCAAGATGTTTTGTTTCCGATTTCAGCGAACGGAGCTCTTCTTTGGCTTTTTCTATTTTGTCCTGAAGCAGAGTAAGTTCTTTCGATTTGAGCGAAATATCTTCAGATACTTTCTGTTTATTTTCCTCTGAACGCGTGTATTTATTACTTACCTGGTTTAGTAAATCTTTCAATGAGGTTTCAAGTTCATTGCGTCTTTTCTCAAGTTCATCGGTCTCTAATTTTAGTTCAGCGTTATCTTTCTTCAGTCCAAGTATGTTTTCTTTCAATTGGGTTATATTTTCTATAAGATCTTTTTTCTCAAGACTTAGCTCGCTGATTGCGGTTTCAAAATTAGTTTTCTCTTTTGTTAAAATCCTATCAAGAGCGTTATACTCGGTTATCTTCAGGGATTTTTCAGCAAGAAATGCTTCCTTTTCCTTCAGAAGTTTTTCTTTGTCAATTATATCTTTCTTAACAAGGTTAAGTTTGTCTTTCGACGAATTAATTTCATCCGAAAATTTGTGTAAAGTTGCCTGAAGAGATTTTTCTATAGACAGAATTGTATCCTCAGTCTCAAATCTTATCTTTTCGAGACCGGAAATTTGTTTGTTCAGGTTTTCAAGTTGTCTGGCGAAAGATTCTTCGGTTTCCCGCTTCTTTAAAATCTCTTCGCTCAAATTATTTCTTAAGGTTTCGAAATGTTTTATTTCACCGGAAAGCCTTTCTTTTTCTTCGGTTAGTTCTTTGTTTAACTTTTCTTTTTCTTTAACAATTTTTTCCAGGTTCTCAATTTCAAGGTTAAGTTGTGAAGTTCTTATTTTACCTTCCTGCAAGGATTCCATCAAATCACTGTTCTTATTTATTTTTTTCGTTAACAGATCTGTTGTTTCGTCAATTCGGATTATTATTTTACCGAGATTGGCTTCCATGTCCAATTTGATTTTTTCTCCCTCACTTGTTCTGTCGATTATATCATTCAGGTTTTTCAGACGTGTTTCTTCTTCGGCTTTAAGCAGATTGATTTTATCTCGTAAATCCTGTTCTTCATCGCGAATGTTTTCAATGGATTCAATAATTGTGTTCAGTTCATCGAGCTCTTTTTTCTTTTTGGCGATATTATCGTCAAGATCATTGTTGATTTTTATTCTTTCATTTTTTTGCCCGGAAAGATTATCAAGCTCAGTTTTTAATTCTTTAGTTTTCGCAAGGATGCTGTTTTCCTGAGTTCTCAGAGAAAGAATCCTTGCTTCTGATTTTCTCAAATCTTCTTCGTTACTGCTTTTTAATTTTTCCTGTTTTTCAATATATGCCTGAACCTTATCATACTTTTTATTGAGAGAGGCTAATTCTTTTTTGGCGTCAATTATTTGGGCTTCCAGTTGATTTTGATCTTTATGCTTACCAAGAATTGAATGAAGATCATTTCGTAATTCATCGTTTTCGGATGTTAACCTGACAATTTCGTCTCTTAATTTTGACTTGAACATAGCCATTAATTCCCTGACTTGTTTTGATCGTAAAAATAATCAGTTATTCGCAAGGATAAAACCAATTAATTGAGACTAACATTAACATTTTTGCGGTTTTTCCTCTTTCGATATTCGAACAAAACCACACATACTTTAGTCATTTTCCGTAATTGTTTTAATACGTAACATGAACATAGAAACACCAACAGCAACTACAATCAGAAGGATATTCAGGAATAATTTATCCGGAAGTACATAGATTGAATAAGCAATGGTACCATTCAGCATAATCAATCCATAAATTTTAGCTTTTAACGACAAACCCTTTTTCTGTTTGTAATCACGAATATACTTTCCGAAATATTTGTTATGCAAAAGCCATTGGTAGAATTTTGGCGAGCTTTTATGAAAGCAGACGGCAGCCAGAAGAAAAAAAGGAGTGGCCGGCAAAAGAGGAAGAATAATTCCCAGAATGCCGATACCGACAAATATCCAGCCAAGTGAGATTAATAAATGTTTTTTCAAAAAAAATATTCCGCAAAATGATTTATCATTAAACCGGCATCTGTACAGTAAGGTTCAAAATAATTGCGAGTTATATTTCGCTCAACACTCTTTCCAAATATTCTTTGTATAACGATTTAGGATAATTTTTAACCACTTCTTTGAATTCGTTCGGATTGATAAATCCTTTCCTGAAGGCAATTTCTTCAATGCAGGCTACTTT
>CAZEXO010000012.1:0-2161 GCA_964516545.1 uncultured Melioribacteraceae bacterium | reverse complement strand
CTGGCGTTCTTCAATAACACCGAAAAAATTAGAGGCCTGAAGAAGTGACGAAGGGGTTCCGGTATCAAGCCATGCAACGCCGCGTCCGATTTGTTCTACTTTAAGCAAACCCTGTTCAAGATATTTCCGATTAACATCTGTGATTTCAAGTTCACCGCGCTGCGATGGTTGTAAGTTTTTGGATATATTTATAACATTATTATCGTAAACATAAAGTCCGGGAACAGCAAAATTGGATTTTGGAATTTTTGGTTTCTCCTCAATGCTGATCGCTTTGCCTGATTTATCAAATTCCACAATGCCATATCTCTGCGGATCAGTAACCTGATAGGCAAAAATAGTGGCGCCTTTATCCTGTTTTTCCAAAGCATTATAAAAGAAACTAAGTTTACCGTAAAAAATATTATCGCCGAGAATAAGAGTAACCGAATCATCAGCGATAAATTTCTCGCCGATAATAAATGATTCCGCGATTCCGTTGGGCGCGCTTTGAAGTGCATATGATATTTTCATTCCAAGGTTCGAACCATCACCAAACAACTGACGATAAAGGGGAATTGTTTCTTCGTTTGATATGATGAGTATTTCTTTTATTCCACCGAGCATAAGTATAGAGAGAGGATAATAAATAAGCGGTTTATCATAAATGACCGCTAATTGTTTGCTGTAGACTTTTGTTATAGGATAAAGTCTTGTGCCGCTTCCGCCAGCCAGTATAATTCCTTTCATCGAAACCTCTAGAATACTTTTAAAAAATTATATTTGATTAAAATATTATTTTCATTTGAAACCGCTAGTTTATACTCTCCGACTCTGTTGAAGGTGAGTTTAAAAAATGTATGATTCCACAACGGGTCAATTTTGAATTTTTTTGATTCAATAAATTCATCGAATAGGAACTCGTCAAATTCTTTTCGCCAGATGTTCAGCGAAAGTGTTTTGCTCCTCAGAGGTTTAAAATTATTAATCAGGACGTAGATTGTCGCGCTGCCGTTGTGTAAGTAAATTTCATCTAAGGTTCTGTAAGCCGCGCCTGAAATTACCTTTTCGCAAAACAGTATCTGACAATTATCATAATATGTGTCGGATGTTTCACTTGCCAAGGGTGAGGAAACATCTTTATACTTTACCGTAATTTTTTGTTCAGCCATCCTCTTTTGCACTGAGTTGACAAAATAAATTAAATATTCACCGGGTTCGGTTAAGTTGTAATTATGCGCAATCCAGGTTAAAGAAGAATCAATGTGGAAAGCTTTGCTATCGTAGGGGATATATGATTCATTTGATACCCTGTCAATCAGCATGTAAAGAATTTCTTCTTTGAAAGGCTTTTTATCATTACTAAAAAGTATGTAAAAGTTTTCACCCGTGAGGCTGATTTCCCATTCCAGTTGATATTCAATTGGGTCGCCGTTTTCAGTGTGGGCTTTACAGGGATAAATTGTTTGCCCGCCGGCATCTAATAACATGGCGCATGAAATAATCAGCACGTGAAAAAATATTTTCATTTTTTTGTTTTTGAATTATGCGCTAATATATAAATTCATTTAATGAAATGTGAGCATTCCTAAAATAAAGACGAAGTAAATTTTTTATTTCTTATAAAACGCAGGGGAAAAAATAATAAGTATGGTAAATAATTCAAGGCGCCCCAGAAGCATGAGGAATGAAAGAAACCATTTCCCGAAATCCGGGATGTGGGCGAAGTTGTCTATGGGTCCAACCGAACCAATTGCCGGACCAACATTTCCGAGTGAAGTAGCAACTGAACCCATGGAACTCAAAAAATCGAGTCCGGTGAGTGACATTATAACAGTTCCGAAAACAAAAATCGCGATATAAAAAAGGAAAAACGCCAGTATGTTATAAATAATATCCTGAGGAACGGCTGATTGATTGAAGCGTATTGGTAAAACAGCTCTCGGATGAACAAGTCGACGAAGTTCTAAAAAACTATTTTTCAGTAGCATCAAATGTCTGACCATCTTAATACCACCACCAGTTGAACCCGCGCTTCCACCGGTAAAGAGCAGAATGAAGAAAATAACCTGAAAGAAAACTCCCCATGATTCATAGTCGGAAGTGACAAAACCCGTTGTGGTTACAATGGATACTACCTGGAAAAGTGAATTTCTGAAGGAGTCTGTCGGTGAAGAAATCG
>CAZEXO010000011.1:0-34447 GCA_964516545.1 uncultured Melioribacteraceae bacterium | reverse complement strand
CTCTCTACGTAATTGCTGGCTGTTCGGGTTATCATACATCCAGTCAGAGAGCCATTGCTCAACAAAGTAGCTGCTATTCGTAAATAATACTCTACGATCTTCTTCGGTGAAAGGTACTTCAAAACCAAAAGTAGCAATACTATCGATTCTTAAAGTTCCACCATAAACATCACCAGTTCCGGTTTGTGACGGATTGTTACCAAACATATTGCAATTAACAAAAATAGTATTTGTTACGGCAAGTTTATTCCACCATCCTGATTCCAGGGGAAATACCATTACGTTAAGGAAAGTGCAATGATTGAATCTCACGTCATCACCATACTCTCCACCTTCCTGCATATAAACATAACCCATATTGGCAAACGTACAGTTCTCGAAGCTAATTCTTTCAGTATGCCAGCCGGTTGTATTATAAGGAAATGATACGGCTCTTCCGTAATAACGAAGGTGAGTATCAACACAATTCTTAAAGTAACAGTCTTTGAATGAACCAATAAAATTAGTACATGCAATGCTCACAGCGCCGCTGGAGATATTTTGCGGACAAGGTGAATAATCAAAAATAACACCTTCAAAATTACCATTTCGTCCATTGGTATCATTTGGATCATCCTCAATCTGGAGACACGAACCTACCTGTGCACCGGTAGTATTTGCATATAACAACCAAACATTTTTCAGAGTTATATCGCCGAAGCAATCAAAGTTATATTGGTTATTTACACTACCGCTTGCACTCCATACAATTTGAGGAATTGCTGTTTCCTGAGTGTTTCCAGGTTCAGGTCCAACAACTGTGAGATGTTGTCCGGCTGGAACGTTAATTGTTCCAATCAGCACATAATAACCATATGCTTCCAGTTGGAAAACTGTGTTTGTAAGCGTTCCGGCATCGATAGCAGCCTGAACAGCATTGTTTAAATTTCCTTCGTTTGGAGGAAAATCGCTTGGCACGTTTACGACAGTTTGAGCGCTGATAACCATCGAAATTGTAGCCGATATAAATAATAGTAAAGCTAAAATTCTTTTCTTCATATTGCATCTCCTTTGTTTAATATAATGATTAAAGTCTCCTTCATAGTCTTTATCATAATTTAAGTTATTTTTTTATAAAGAATATCTGACTCCAAGATTAGCTGTAAGTCCATAGTTCCTTTGTGTTGTAAATCCACCTATCGAAACTTGTCGGGATACATTATTTCTGCTGTTAAGATTATTAACATCGGCGAACAATTGTAAACCTTCCCATGGAAGCATTTGTCTTACAGAAACATCAACTCTGAAAAAGTCGTCTGTAAAACCATCCTGTTCCGGGAATCTACCTACGTTACTAACAGAATTTCCCTGAAAGACTAACGAAATCTTTGCAGAAAAACCTTTGTAATCATATCCAATATAGGCATTAATAATGTCGTTAGGCTGATTTATTAAACGTCCTTCCCTTGAACTGTCAACCTGAACAACTCTGTAACTTGGTCTGCCAGGAATTCCGTAGGTGATTTCATCACGCAGAATATAATTTGTTGTTGAATAAATATGAGTATAATTCAAGCCAAGTAATAAACCATCAAATGGGAAGGGTAAATACCAGAATCTGGTTTGCCAGTCTATTTCAAATCCGCTTACATATGCTTTATGAGGATTATTAACAAATGTGTTTAGAGTTGCACCATCTTTTGGCGGACTTCCAAGAGCAGAATAAGTACCAAGTGAATCATATCCCGCAGGAGCGCTTTCATGTAATTTATAATTAATAGACCGTGTGAAGCCTTTGATTTCTTTATAAAATCCGGCAATAGATAATAATCCAAGGTAATTACTGTGGAAAGTCACCATTAAATCGTGGTTATAAGCTTGTGCAGGTTTCAGATTAGGGTTACCTGCCCAAACATTATTATGATCATAACTGATATTGTAATGAGGTGATAATTGGTGATAATCAGGTCGAGCCAGAGTTTGAGTATATGAATAGCGAATATCACACCAGTTAACAGCATTAAATTTTACTTGAATCATGGGGAGTACAAAATCATTTTCAGGATGAACAGTAACGGTATCTGATCTTTGTGTTCTGGCATCACGACCATCAAGCAAGTTAAATGCAGTATAATCGGATGTAACTTTTTCATATCTTAAACCGCCAACCATCATCAAATTATTCCCGAAATTCAACTCAGACATCAAATAGAGCGCCGAATAATTCTCATCATATTCATAATCATTGGTCAACGTTTGATAAAGACCTTCATACCATCCACCCGGATTAGCAGCACCACCATTGATGGCATTGAATTCAGGGGTAGTTCTCACATAATCAACTATTGAGTTAAGAATTCCAGGATTAGTAGCCCAGTACATAGTTCCGAATTTATCATCAAGGAATGTATCATATAAATCTGAACCTGACGGAACAGTAAAGTTATATCCTGGGAATCTTCCGGTACCATCTGCAGTCACCGGGAAATTTGCAGCGATTCCATCCATAATTTGTTTTTTAAGATTATTACTTGAAGTGGAATTTGCTCCTTCCGGTTCAAAGTATGGTGTATTTTGATCATTAGTATGAGTATTACCGCGGTATTCACCACCGAATTTCACAAAACCAGATCCAAAATCAGATATGTTAAATGGTATTTTAAAGTCCCCTTTTAATATTCCTGCACTTTCTTTATAAGTCGAGCTGAACAAGCTCACAGAACTCAAATAAATAAGTGAGTCGCCTCTGAAATTAACCTGCTCAACTAAATCTTCGGGATGTGTGTTGTAAGGGACACTTCCTGTTGAAACACCTCCGGTTTGTCTGAACTGATAAAACGGTGAATATGGTAATGAATTTTTCGAGTAAGTATAGGCGGCTTTCAATTCAACAGACATAAACCCAAAATCATTTTCAAATTCCAATGAATTAACACCGACATCAGTGTTACTTTCACCTGCTCTGTATCTGAAATCCATCTGATTTGATTTGTAATTAAGAATTTCAAAATAATCCTGGTAATCAGAATTCAGTCTGCTGAACATGTTAATTGACCTTAAGATACCTGAAGAGAATTTGTAATCCAAAATCAGGTTTCCACCATATCTCTTTCTTGTTTCGATATGCCGGTTTAACTGAACATCGGTAACCTGAATTTTATTATAGTTTGAGGCAGTGTCTCGGTCTAATAATCCTGTTGTATAATTCGCGTTCATGTTATCAGCATTACGATCATATTGTTCAGCATTACCAAGAACATAAATACCAAAGGCGTTATCAAAAAATCTGTTACTTAAGGATAAAACCGTTCTGTAGTTTCCAAAAGTGTTGCTTTTAGCTGTATAACCTGATTGCCATAAAACATCGCCGTGTAATCCTGTTGGAGCTTCTCTGAGCTGCATATTAACCACACCGCCTATTGCATTCGCATTCATATCAGGTGTAAGAGATTTAAACACTTCAATTGATTTAATCATATAAGGTGTTACCATAGTTAAGTCAACGCTTCGGTCGTTATTAATTGAACCGGAAGTACCTCCCTGCGATGCAGCACCGATTTGCGTACTACCAGTTGAGGCAAGAGAAATACCGCTTACTGAAACCTGATTGTATTGTGGAGCTAAACCTCTGATAACAACTTTATTAGCTTCGCCGGAACTTTCGAGAGTTGAAACACCGGGTAAGCGGCTGATTGCCTGAGCGGCATTAAAATCTGGTAGGTCCTGTATTCTGGCTTCAGATACGATACTTGCAATTTTATTCGAAGATAACTGTTGATTAATCGCCTGTAATTGTCCTTGAGCCTGAGCAGTGATTAATACAACATCACCCTCGATTGTAGTAAGTTCAAGTCCAAAATCTTGCTCAAGAGTTTTGCCTTGTGGAATTTCAACAATTATTGATTGCGAAGTATATCCAACATATGAAGCTTCTACAATAAGTCTGCCTGAGGGAATATTTCTAAGAACATACTCTCCATCCAGATCGCATGCAGCTCCAAGGCTTGTACCCTTGATCATCACGTTCGCACCGGGTAATGATTCACCAGTAGCCTTGTCAAAGACTTTTCCTTTAAGTCCCCCCTGAGCAAATACTGTTTGAATTACAAAGACTGACATTAACAAAAATATTTTAATCAATTTACTTGTTGAAAACTTTAAAAACATCACTTCCTCCCTTTTATTTAATTTACTTTCCTGATTGCTTCTTCTCCCCAATAGTGACTTCGATAACAAATTTAATCTTTACACGAGCATGACAAATATTTCACTTCTATTTCAGGTTAAGTGCAAACTACGAAACAACTTTTTTAAAAAAATAACAAAATTACCGATTGTCAATTAAATTATTGGAAACCGGCAACAACATCTATTCATACTTAAATTCTTTTCTTCTTCCAGCCAGGTCATCGGTAATTTGAATTTCCATTTGTTTTGTGATTTTATAAAAGAAAAGGATCACAACACATATTCCGAATGTAATTGCCGGGAAGATACTCATTGTAAATTTAATTCCGGTTAAAGCTTCGGCTGTTTGAGTAACGTTAGGAACATAACCGTAAAGCGATAACATGTAACCTGTAATTGCACCGCCAAAACCGAGTCCGGCTTTTAATGCAAAAACAATTGCTGAAAAAACAATTCCCGTAGCGCGGCGTCTGTTTTTCCATTCTGAAAAATCCGCTACATCAGCCATCATAGCCCATAACAATGGAATCGTAAATCCGTAAGCAAATTGACGGAGTATTTCGATAATGAACATCATGTTAACCGCATCCGGTGGTAAAACAACAAAAAGAGCCGTAAACAATGTTGTACCTAATAATCCGCCAACAAAAACATTTCGTTTGCCAAAAAGCAGCGATACTTTTTTGGAAAAGAATATACCTATTATTGTTGAAACTGTACCAAGAACATTAAACATACTAAAGAAACTCTCGTCGCCTACATAATATCTGAAATAATAAAGTACAACACTGCCTCTCATGGAAAGTGTAATAAACAGAATTAATGTCAGGAAAAACATTGCAAGCCACGGACCGTTTTGTGTAAGATCGCGAAAGTGTTCTTTAACGGTAGCTTTTTGTGCAGGATCAGGTTTAATTCTTTCTTTAGTTGTTGAAAATGTTATGAAAAAGAATAAAACCGCTAGAGCTGAAAAAATACCGATTGTTATTCTATAACCAACAGCGCTGTCACCTTCGCCGAAATAATTAACCATCGGCAAAGCTAAGCCTTGAACAATTAACTGCGCGATCATGGCAAAAACGAATCGATACTGAGATAGACTAGTGCGTTCACCTAAATCACCCGTCATCACACCGCTCAATGCCGAATACGGCAGGTTGTTCATCGAATAAACCATCATCAACAAAATATAGGTTGTGTAGGCATAAACGATCTTGCCTGTCATGCTTAAATCGGGCGTAACAAACGTAAGCAGACCCATAACGCCGAATGGAATGGCAGTCCAAATAATCCATGGGCGAAATTTGCCCCAACGTGTATTTGTTTTATCAGCAATTATTCCCATGATAGGATCGAATATCGCGTCGAAAACTCTTACAACAACTAAAATAGTTCCTGCGGTAATTGCAGAAATTCCAAAGGTATCTGTGTAGAATACTAATTGGAACATCACCATTGTTTGAAAAATCAAATTTGCAGCAGTATCGCCAAGCGCGTATCCGACTTTTTCTTTAATTGATAGTTTTTCAGAAATGTTCTGCACGTTCAACTCCGTATGTTTAATGGATTTTCATTTTCTTAATTCGAAGAATTCATTCTTCGTAAGTATCTAATAAACAACAAAGCAATTCAAATTAACTGACATCTAACACCAATCAGAGTAAATCAAACTACTGTAAGACTCAGTTTTGATAAATCTTCGTCCCTTGAAGATGTACCAATCATTATTTCAAAATCACCAGGTTCAACGCCGCGCTGCATATCAAGTTTGGTGAATTCAAGATGTTCAGGTGCAATCGTAAATGTAACAGTTTTTGTTTCACCGGGTTTCAAATTTATTCTTCTGAAACCTCTTAATTCTTTAACCGGTCTTGTGACTGAACTAAACAAATCATGAATATAGAGTTGAACAACTTCATCCCCGCTAATTTGAGAAGTATTTTTAACATCTATATGAACCTGTGTCGATTTGCCCATTTTTATTTTAGTTTTATCGAGACGCATATTTGACAATTCAAAAGAAGAATAACTCAATCCGAAACCAAACGTGTATAGAGGTAAAATATCATCAAAAAGATAACCTCTTCTTGCAGAGGGTTTACGATTATAGAAACAAGGAATATGTCCTGCCGATCTTGGAAAAGAAATCGGTAATTTTCCACCCGGATTATAATCACCAAATAATACATCAGCAACAGCGGTACCGCATTCCTGTCCCAGATACCAGCATTCAAGAATTGCAGAAACATTTACCTGAAGATAATTAATCGAGAGAGGTCTTCCGTTGAAAAGTACCGCTACCACAGGTTTTCCAAGTTCCAACAAAGCTTTTACCAAATCATTTTGTCGTCCAACCATATCAAGACTTGCTCTATCACCCAAATGTACTTTAGCCCAGGCTTCTCTTGATGTCTGTTCGTTACCTCCGATTGCCAGTATTATCGTATCGGCTTTTTTTGCAACTTCAACAGCTTCAGAAATTAATCGTTTATCTTCTTCAGGATCAGACGGAGTAACAACATCCTCATTCCAGGAACCGCCTATTGTAATCTTGCAACCTTCACTATAAAGAACTTCGGCATTTTCACCGACTTTATTTTTTATTCCTTCAAGAACTGTTGTGAAATAAACAGGTGTTCCACTATACCCGCCTAGAAGCATACGGTCTGCATTCGGTCCGATAACTGCAATAGTTTGTTTTTTATTTTTGTTGAGCGGTAAAAGTTTATTTTCATTTTTCAGAAGCACCATCGTCTCATGAGCAGCTTTAAGAGCAAGCGTTCTGTCATTATCTAATTTTTGTTTATCGTTCACTTCCTCAACATTTACATAAGGATCATCAAACAAGCCAAGTAAAAATTTATAATGAAGGAGTGTTGAAACAAGTTCATCAACTACAGCAACATCCAGTTTCTTTTTCTTAACAAGCTCTTTAAGATAAGGATAACAGTCAAAATCAGGCAATTCAATATTAACGCCTGCAAGTGCGGCAAGAAGAGCTGATTCTTTTTTATCTTTTGCAACTGCATGGCTGAGAGTATCAGGTTTAACATTCAGCTCGGTCAGAGCAAAATAATCCGAAACAACGAATCCCTTAAATCCCCATTCGCGGCGGAGTACATCACGCAACAACCACTTGTTGGCGTGCGACGGTACACCGTCAATTTCGTTATATGAAGCCATCACGCTCATAGCGTTAGCTTTTTCAATAACTTCTTTGAAAGGCTGAAGAAAAGTATCGCGAAGAAGTCTTTCAGAAACATTTACCGGACCACAATTAGAACCTGATTCAGGTTGACCGTGAGCAGCGAAATGTTTAAGTGTTGCGATTACGTGTTTTTTATCTTTGTAAGTCCCGTCCCCCTGGAAGCCTTTTACGGCGGCAATACCTAGTTGAGCTACCAAATATGGATCTTCGCCAAATGTTTCTTCAACGCGTCCCCATCTTGGATCGCGCGCGACATCTACCACCGGAGTTAATGCCTGATGGGCTCCGCGTGATCTTGCATCTTCAGCGATTGATGAGTAAACTTTTTCAACTAATTCAGGATTAAATGTAGAAGCCATTCCAATCGGCTGAGGGTAACTTGTTGCTTCAGGACCTGCTAATCCATGGAGGCATTCTTCATGAAAAATTACCGGAATACCAAGGCGGGTTTTTTCAACAAAATATTTCTGAATAGTATTACCAAGCTCAGCCATGGCTTCAGGTTTTTGTCCGCCTGCTGTATCGCTTAACCTGCCAATTTGCCCCAAACCATGTTTTAAGTCTTTCTGTAAATTATCCAGTTTTATGTTGCCCTCTTCATCCATCAGAATCGTTTTTTTCAAATTCCAGATTCCGACCATTTGGGCAACTTTCTCATCAAGGGTCATTCTCGAAACTAAATCTTTAACTCTTTTCTTAATTGGCAATCCCGGATTTTTATAATCCGGGAACGCTTTTTCATTTGTTTTGTTTTTTTGAGACTTTTTTGACATCCTTAATTTCCGACCTAAATAGTCAATTAAATTAGATAATCATTGATGAGATTTTCAATCATCTCAATTCGTCCGCTTTTTAGAACAGGCGCGCCATTACTGAGAACCCATTTATTAATTTCTTCAAGACCAACTTTACCTGACATTATGTCTGCGCCAATTCCTGATTTGAAACTGCTGTATCTTTCTTCAATAATACTGCTGATCGCTTTGTCATCAATCATTTTCTGAGCAATTAATAATCCTCTTGCGAATGCGTCCATTCCTCCGATATGTGCATAGAACAAATCAGTAGGATCGATAGAAGTTCTTCTGACTTTTGCATCAAAATTCAATCCGCCGATACCTAATCCGCCTTGTTTCAAAATAACCATCATAGCAAGTGTTGTACTGTAAATATCTGTTGGAAATTGGTCAGTGTCCCAGCCAAGTAACAAATCTCCGCGGTTTGCGTCAACACTTCCGAGTTTACCGGCTGCTGAAGCAACAGCGAGTTCATGTTCAAAAGTATTCCCGGCTAAGGTTGCGTGGTTAGCTTCCACGTTTAATTTGAAATGATCAATAAGTCCGTATTCTTTCAAGAAATTAAGTGTTGTTGCTGAATTAGAATCGTATTGATGTTTCATTGGTTCAGCAGGTTTTGGTTCGATAAGGAACTGAACGTCAAAACCAATTTTCTTTTTATAATCAACAGCCATTTGAAGGAATCTGGACATTTGTTCTTGTTCTTTTTTCATATCAGTATTCAGAAGTGATTCGTAACCTTCTCTACCGCCCCAGAATACATAATTAACACCGCCTAATTCTTTTGTTGCATCAATCGCATGTTTAATTTGAGCAGCAGCAGTTGCCATTACATGAGCATTCGGATTTGTACCTGCACCCTGAGCATAGATTGCATTTCCAAAAAGATTTGCAGTTCCCCACAATAGTTTTATTCCGGTTGATTTCTGCAATTCTTTCGCATAAGCTACAATGGTCTCAAGGTTTTTACAGGATTCAGCAAAGGTTTCACCTTCAGGAGCTATATCTCTATCGTGAAAACAATAATATTCCACATCTAATTTCTGAAAAAATTCAAAAGCGGCATCCATAGTTTCTTTTGCCCGATCAATCGGATCCTTTGCTTTTCTCCATTCTCTTTGGAAACTTGGTCCGCCGAAAATATCAGAACCGCTGCCCATAAACGTATGCCAATATGAGATGGCAAAACGTAAATGTTCGGCCATAGTTTTATTGCCAACTTTTTGATTTTTATTATAATATTTGAATGAAAGTGGATTTTTTGATTCCTTACCTTCGAAAGGAATGGGCGTTTTTACGTCGATAAAATATTTGTTTAGCATGATCACTCTTATTTTTTTTATTAATAATTATTTGGTCTCGGTTTAATGTTGCATTTGAAGGAAACGCTGCTCTCATTTCCTAAAAAAAAGAATGCTTACTTTTCATCAGTTCAAACAAAATTGAACCGATTTAATATTGTGAATATTTTTTTTAATGTCAACACAAAACTGGCTCATTTTCATTGTCGTTCTGTTGCGCAAAACGTAAAATCCTTAGTTCAAATCAACAATAAGGTATGTAATATTCTTTATTGAATAAGATTCTCTTCCATATCATATCATGTAAAAATGTGTAACGAAATGTTTTACAAAATAGTACAAAAAATATTCTTTCGATTATTTAAAACGGATTCTTTTTATAATTATCTTGAGTTCAATATTCTGATTCATACTTAATCGTAAATAAACGATGTCTTGAAATGATAGGAGTTTTCTTTCTTAACAATGATATTAACAATAGCTGGTTAGTCACAGAAAGTTCATAAAAGTAAAATCATGATTTTACTAAGTTGGAGGTAACGTGAGAAGAATTATTTTTTGTACACTTATACTTGTTCAGATATTTTTCTGTCAACAAAAAGATGTCGTAATAGAATCTCCGGAAAATGCTTTATCGATTTCAGAGAGAGTAAACAACCTCATCGGTAAAATGACTCTTGAAGAAAAAATTTCTCAGATGTCATTTAATGCCGATGCAATCCCCCGATTGAACATACCTGAATATAATTGGTGGAACGAATGTTTACACGGAGTAGCCAGAGCCGGTCTTGCTACCGTATTCCCACAGGCCATCGGTCTGGCCGCAACATGGAACACTAATATGATTTACAGAGTTGCCGATGTAACATCAACCGAAGCGAGAGCGAAGCATCACGAGTTTGTCAGAAAAGGTGAAAGAAGTATTTATCAGGGACTTACTTTCTGGACACCGAATATTAACATATTCCGAGATCCCCGATGGGGGCGTGGTCAGGAAACGTATGGCGAAGATCCTTTTCTTACTTCGAGAATAGGAGTTGCTTTCATAAAAGGTTTACAGGGAGATGACCCTGATTATTTCAAAGTGATCGCTACTCCGAAACATTATGTCGTTCATAGCGGGCCTGAACCTGAACGTCACGTATTTGATGCTGTAATTAATAGTCGTGATCTTTATGATACTTACCTGCCTGCATTTGAGGCATGCGTAAAAGAAGCAAAAGCTTATTCCGTAATGTGCGCTTATAACCGATTCATGGGCGAGGCATGCTGCGCTTCACCATCAATACTTCAGGATATACTGCGCGGCGACTGGAATTTTCAGGGATATATTGTTTCAGATTGCTGGGCTATCAATGACATTTATGCTAATCATAAAATCGTTGAGACAGCGCCAGAAGCCGCCGCTCTTGCCGTGAAATCAGGAACAGATCTGAACTGTGGCAGCGTTTACAAATCATCCCTGCTTGAAGCTGTAAACAAGGGTTTGTTATCAGAAGAGGATATCGACATTTCAGTGAGAAGACTCTTCACTGCAAGGTTTAAGCTTGGAATGTTTGACTCACCCGAAAAAGTAAGTTACAGTCAGATTCCTATTGAAAAAAATGATTCTGAAGAGCACAGAGAATTATCCTGCGAAGTGGCCCGGGAATCAATCGTACTATTAAAAAATGAAAAAAATATTCTTCCTCTGAAAAAAGATTTGAATAGAATCGCTGTAATTGGTCCGAATGCAGATTCCTATCAAATGTTATTGGGAAATTATAACGGAACTCCTTCGAAACACGTTACACTACTTGAGGGAATAAAAAATAAAACCGGTGAAAAAATTTCTGTGGTTTACGAAAAAGGCTGTAATCTTGTCGAAGAAGGAACCATAATTAATGATCTCGCTTCCGATATCTTTAATTATGATGGTACGCCCGGTTTAAGAGCAGAATATTTTAAGAATAGAAATCTGGAAGGCGAACCTTTCTACACGGCAATTGATGCGATTATTAATCCCAATTTAATTTACGGAACACGCCAACCAAATCTTCGCGATGAACCTGAATATAGCATCAGGTGGTCAGGTTCAGTTGAATTACCTGAAGATGGAATATATAATTTTCGTATCAAAGGCTCTGACGGATTCAGGTTAATCATCAACAATGAAATTGTACTTGAAGACTGGACAGAAAACGAATCTTCTGCAAAAAGCGGCACAATAAAACTTGAGGGAGAAAAAGCATATGATTTTTCTCTTGAATATTTTCAAAAATCAGGCAGAGCCGGATTAACTGTACAATGGGAACTGCTTGAGGTTGACAATTTCCAGCGTGCTATGGATTTAGCTGAAAATTCAGATGTAATAATTTTTGCCGGAGGAATTTCACCTCAGTTGGAAGGTGAAGAAATGGAAGTTGATGCCGAAGGTTTCAGAGGCGGAGACAGAACTAATATTAATCTTCCCGAAGTGCAGGAAAAATTATTAAAGTTACTGAACACAACCGGCAAACCAGTTGTTTTAGTTTTGTGCAGCGGAAGTGCAATAGCTGCTAATTGGGCTGATTCGAATATTCCAACGATTTTACAAATATGGTATCCGGGACAGGAAGGTGGAACAGCGCTCGCGGACGTACTCTTCGGTGATTATAATCCAGCAGGTAGACTGCCTGTAACTTTCTACAAATCTGCTGAACAACTTCCTCCTTTTGAAAATTATGATATGAAAGGAAGAACTTACAGATACTTCGAAGATGAACCGCTTTACCCCTTTGGATTTGGAATGAGTTACTCAAAATTTGAGTATAGTAATTTACAGGTACCGGACAAAGTTGAAGCTGGTGAATCAATAAAAATTATTGTCGATGTGAAAAATGTTAGCGAAATTCCAGGTGATGAAGTAGTTCAGCTTTATGTAAAAGATTTAAGCGCATCAGTACCGGTGCCAATTCATTCTTTACAGGGATTCACAAGAATTCATCTGAAAAATAATGAGCAAAAACAGGTCGAATTTACTCTCACTCCTCGTCAACTGGCAATAATCAATAACGATAATGAATATATTGTTGAGCCGGGATTATTTAATATTTATGTCGGTGGGAATCAACCCGGATATGAATGTTCATCAACACAGGTTATCATGAAACAAATGGAAATAACGGGATCATCTGTTAAAGCAGATTAATTTTTCATAATCAGCGCGTGATCGCACGCGTTGATTCTCTTATAATAAATTCCGTTTCGAGAACAACTTTTTCGTGTCCGAGCGGAACAGATGACTCAATATTTCTGATTAAGATTTCTGCAGCTTTGCGTCCTATTTCATTTTGTGGCGCTCTGATAGTCGTAAGAGGAACGGGATAAATTTTGGCATAATAAATATCATCATTACCGATAATGGAAATATCATCGGGAACGCGAATAGACAACTCCTTAAGCGCTGTCATAACGGCCAGAGCCTGTTGGTCATTAAAACATACAATAGCGGTTGGATATTCTTCCTGTGATTTTGAACGGAAGTATTCAATTGTTCTGGCAAAGGCCTCTTCATAATTAGAACCAACAGATACGATCATCTCTTTATTAAAAACAAGAGTGCGTTCACTGAATGCATGTCTGAACCCTTCAATTCGTTCCTGAGTATGCGATGATTGCAGTGGTCCGGCAAAATGTACAATTTTTTGATGACCGTTATCTATCAAATACTTAACAGCTTTTTTGATTGCCTTGAGGTTGTCAATCGCTACAACATTAGCCTGAATTCCTTTAACATCCTCAAGAAGAACAAAAGGATAGTTGATCATTTTTAACTTAAAAAGGTGTTCAATCTCAGCAGTTCCTTCAACAATTGGAGCTATTATTGTGCCTTTAATATCTTTTGAAACAAATAAATGAGAGAAGTTTTTTTCATATTCATGATCGTTTTCTGAACTTGTTACAAACACCGAGTAACCTTTTGTGTTAGCATATTCTTTCACACCTGAGGCAATTGTGGTATAAAAAGGATAGTTTAAGTCTTTTATGATTATCCCTATACTTTTGTCAAATTTACCATTTTTCAAATTTCTGGCTACACCTTTGGGACGAAAGTTCAATTCCTTCATAATCCCAAGAACATGATCTCTTGTGAGGGATTTAACAGAATTTTTTTCATTAATTACAGCAGAAACAGTGCCTTTTGATACTCCAGCCTGTTTTGCCACATCCTCAATCGTGATTCGTTTCATTCTTCGCTCCGGTAATTCAAACCGATTTCTGTTCTGAATTGAACCGGTTTAATTTTCAATTGACCAAGATAATTTAATGATTTCCAAAAATCAATAAGAATTACTTGAATGTTAGTGCGTATCATTTACACGGTAGGAATGTAACCTGAGGTATATCTTTCTTAAAACGACTTAGTTTATTTTCAACAGACAGAATTTCGCCTACTGAAAAGGAATTTTTCTTAATTACGATTGTAGGGGCATAATCATCTGCAAAAATGAGAAAATGATTCAATGCCTGTTTTGTAGTAACACCTATTTTTTCATAAGAGTGAAATAACCTGACTGTCCCCATCTGTTGTGAACTGTAAGAATGAGACGCCCTTCAGGAGTTAGTATTTTCAAATAATCCTTCATTGCCTCAACAGTAAGAAGATAATTTTCGCTCATAGCATAACTATCAATACTTTGCAACTGCTCGGTTGATGGAAGCGCCATCACAATTAAGTCAAAATTTGATTCGGTTTTTTTTATAAAGTGCCGACCTTCTTCAGCTAATATTTTTATGTTCGGAAAATCAGTGTAAATTCCGACCATGCAATATCTGTTGCCTTAGATTTTGCGCTTCTGGGTAGCGGGGATTTATACGCAGACATTGATTAATAAATGCAAGTGCTGTATCAAAATTTTTCTTTTCTGAATGAGCCAGTGAAAGATTATATAAAATCACTGGATCTTCAGGGTTTGATTTTAAGGCTTCATTTAAATGCCTGATTGCATTGTCGTAGTTTCCAATACACATTGCCAGAAGACCATTTCTTCGCGGAGTATAATCCGAAAGATCTATTTTCTTTTGATCATAAAAGTATCGGAGCGCGCCATCAAGGTCTCTCAGGATCGGATACTGGTAGATCAGGACATCCATGTATTTTAAGTACTCTTTTACCTTGTCATTTCTTAAATAATATGCTGCGGCGATCAGATGTGCATCAATCCAGGATACTTTATTTTCTATTCTGATCGTAGCAAGCGAGTCAATAAAATCTTTCGGTTGAAATAAGCTTATAAAATCTTTTTGCTGGAATTTCGAAATTGAAGGCCCTTGTTTAACATAAGGCCAGTCAGTCTTCAATATTTTAATAAAATAATCACCCAGAATCGAATCAAGTTTTGTGAATACAAAATTCGCTCTGGTTAAGCTGTCTTGCTGTTCAAAAGAAATTTTGGCGGTTTCTGTTTTTGGAAGAAATCTCCGCTTTTCCATGCACTCATAAAATGCTTTGCCGATGAGTTGATAACCTTTCACACTCGGATGAAGATGATCTACAATTAAGTCGCCTCCTGTAATTCCACCGGGACTCATTGACCTGAATATTGAATCTATGGGAACAGTTGCAACCTGATATTCCTTTCCTAATTGATCGATTACTTCATTTATTTTTTTTGGTGCGCGGAATCTTAGAGCGTCAAGTTCCTTAGCCAGTTCGAAAAGCGAATCAGCTTTGGCAAAATTTTTATTCAAAAATTCTTCATTAGCTTTCCGATAAACTTCATCGGCTGTTTTATAACCCGGCGTATCAACAGAAATAAAAGGTTCCTGATCTTTTAAATTACTAACTACTCTTCCCAGAATAATCGGGATACTCTGATCTTTGACACTTTTCAAAATATCCGTAAGATTATCCCTGAATTGCTGAATACCTGCATGGAATTCTTCCGAACCGAGAAGAATATATTTGTCTTTAGCCATTCTGGACATTACTGTCCCGGATGACTCCTTGTTTTCCTGACCAAATAAAGATGAAACCCAGTTAATCGAGTTGCGCACTAACTGAGTAATTTTAAAATCGTTTAAGTACAACATCAGTCTGATAATGAAACGGGATGAACCGTATGACTGCACCGAACCGACACCCAATGCACCATAATACTCATTATGACCCGCATAAACTAATATTAAATCCGGTTTTTGATCAAGCACGCCGGGCAGCAAATCCAACATTGTGTAAGAATTCACAGCCGTCATACCTATGTTTACAACTTCTATTTTGGTATTGGGATAAGTGATTTCCAACCTTTTTCGGATATATCTTGAAAAGGATCCCATCGGACTATATGGAAAACCTTCTGCACTGCTTCCGCCTAAAACAAAAACTCTGAAAGAATTTTCTCCCTTTTGCAGATCAAAGTAATCTTCGCTGGTTGTAGGATTAAAATCTCCATTCGTGAAATATTTCTTGCTGATGTTTGAGCTAATTGTACATTTCCCTTCACCAACGTCTACCCATTGGGAAGTATCAAAACCATAATCTATTAGTAGTAGAAATAATTCCAGTACTATCAGAAATATTACCGGAAGGAGAATCATTATTACATAGAACCATTTGGGAGTTTTTTTTTCAGAAGCTTTAATAATGTTTTTTATTTCAAAAGCCGGCAAGTTGTATTTTTTCGCTATTTGATGTACAGAAAGCTGATCTTTTTCAGTCAGAATATCATTCTTCGTTTTATTGGATATTTTCACAAATGCCTCTACTGTATAAACATTTTGGGATAATTTTTATTCAATGATCAAATTCATTCACAATAGTTTCAATGTGTTACGAAAAATTTCGAATGATTTCTTATCGCTCTTAAATTTGTTCTTAGTGTTAATTCAAAAATTAATTCAAAGTCCGTTCCATTAATTTTTCTATACTATTTTTTACTAATAGAGTCAGAAGAAGCCTTTTATATCTTTTTTGCAGAAATACCAGTGTGCCTTGCATAAAAAAATAAGAATATAAATACGATAAAATAAATGCTTATCCCTGTGAAAAAGCTCGCAGTGAATCCCAGAAGCATAGACATAATAACTGCCGTAACTGAACCAAGAACAGAAAAAATACCGTTCACACCATACATCCATGGAATATACTTTGATAAGTTATTTTGCTTTAATAATTGTATACCAGTTGGGAAAGGAATACCTAGTAAAAAACCGAATGGTAGCAATAAAATAAAACATACAATCGCCCGTAGTACAACTCCAAACATCAACAGTTTATCTAAAATTAATGGATATAAAATAAAAAGCAGTAACCCTGTAATCACGATAAATCCCGAAATTCGTATAAGTCGTTTTATAATATCATTTCTATATATTTTCTCACCAAAATAACTTCCGATCCCCATACCGACAAGCAGAGAACCAAGTAATATGGATAGAGCAATAGTCGGTGTGCCAAGATAGAGAATAAATTTCTGGAGTAGCGATATTTCCAAAATCATAAATCCAATACCAATACTTGTGAAAACAAAAAGCGGGAGAAGAATTTCTTGTTTCTTTTTTTCTTTTCTGTACTTTTTTGATTTCGATTTCATTCTCATTAATGGCAGAAGTACGGATAATACCGAAACGGTCAATATCACAACTAAAAGATTTTTATAATCTTCTGGTACCCCCTTTTTTATCTTATAAAAATAAGGACTATCGTCGCGTACAGGCGAAATATCAGAGCTGTTTTTCTCAATTAATTCTTCAAGGGGGATCTGTTCTTCTTTTATTTTCTTCAATAGTATATTTTCAATTTGATTTTCGAAAGAGATATTAGAATTTGGTAAATATGTTACCTTGGGCAAGTCCGGATGTAAAGTCCCTGCTATTTTCGAAATCGAATTAATCTCATTTGGAGTATACGCAGATTTTTTAATTACTACTGTTGGTGAATACTCATTCCCCAATATCATGAAGTGGTTAACAGCATTTGAATTTTCGATATCGTTTTCTTCAAAAGCATATAAAGCAGTAACAATAAGTCTAACGAGTTCCCATTTATTATGTACTGTAAAAATAAGCTGTCCATTTTGAGTCAGAATTTTCATATAGTCTTTTAACGCTTCGACTGTTAAAAGAAAATTCTCATTCGAAGCAATCCCATCAATAATTTGAAGCTGTTCTGTAGATGGAAGTGCTAAAAGAATTATATTGTAAAGTTGTTTGGAGCTTCTCAGAAAATGGCGACCTTCTGCAACTTCTATTCTTATATTCTGAAAATCCGTAAAAATACCGCCATTAAAATTTTTATACTTTTTTACTATATCAACAAAATCCGGATTTACTTCCACACCGGTAATATTTTTTACGCCGCTGAGAAGTGCGGATAGAATCTCCTTCCCTCCACCCGGGCCGATAATCAGTAAACTTTCTTTTTGTTCATTATTAAGAAATAAAAATGGAATTGTTGTCGGATTGTGCATCAAAAGACCATGTAGAATATCGTCACGTTTTTCAATATTACCATTGAATTGGTACATCTGTGTTCCTGCTGCACCATCAATAAAAAGATGTTTAACAATACTTTGATGACTATACTCAACCAAATCTGATCTACCGTTTATGCTCCATCTGCTATCAATAATAGTCGATTCAATATTTGGGTCATCATAAACATGATGATAATCTTTTTCAGGAAAATAACCGATAGGAATTTTTCCGAATAATTCATTTTTTCCAAATACAATAATTACAAAGCCCATACAGAGAAGAGAAACGTATAATAGATTTTTTTTCCTTTTCCCAATAATTAAGAAGCTAAGAGAAGAACCAAATAACACAAGAGATAGAAATAGAACAATATTAACTGCATTGAATAAGTTGAAAATATAAATTGACATAAGAGAACCAGAAGCTGCACCAATTAAATCTGACGCGTAAATTCTAAAGCCATTATTTGCATAGTTTCGAAAAAACTCTGAGTATACAATACCAGATAAAAAGAAAGGAATAAAAAGGAGAGAAAAATATAAGTACGGATTAGTAATGGAAAAGATAACTATTAACACAATAAAAGAGACAAGCGAAATGCCTGATATAAATATTGACAAACTGAAGGTTCTGCTAATTTCATTAAGCTTACGTTCGGACTTTATCATGTAATACGAAAAAATTCCACCACTGCCCAATCCTAGTATGGATAATGATAGAATCATAAATGCATAGTTCTGAACAAATATTACAGAAGATATTCTAGTGGAAATTATTTCAAAACATACAACAACAACAGAGAGTAAAAAAATATTCAGAAATACTACTTTACAATTATTCATCTTTATTCGGCTGATATTACTTCGGATAACACATCTTTATAGATTTCGACATCATACTTTTTATATAAATCAGCCTCAACTTCATCCGATATTTTCTGACGATAATAATTTTTGAATTCTTCTATTATTCTTTCTCCTTCAACATCCTCATACGTGAGCTGTTTTTCGGGACGAATATTTATACATTTAATTACAGCATACTGCATTCCCTTTATACTATCATAATATGCAATTGGGCCGTCAGCTTCGTTCAACTTCAATTTAAAACCAGCTTCTGCCAAATATGGTGGTTCTTTGCTTCCGAAGGATTTAAGAGAACCATCTCGTTCCCGAATGAATGTTTTAACAAACCACCTATCTGAAATTTTCTCAAATGGAATGCCTTTCTTTATTTTACTTATTTCCTCTGCCGCTTTTGTACTATCAGAATATATTCTTGTGTAAATATTAATTTTCTTGAGTTGATAAAATACTGAGTCTCTTTGATCTTCATAAAATTCTTTCAATGCCTCAGGAGTGGCTTCAGGAATTTCTTCTTCTATAACGGCCAAGTTATATAAATAAGCAAGCCTGTCTCTAATTAGGCTGCTTTCTGTATTCGGATTAATTATCGCCTCTTCTAAGCCTAGTTTTTTAGCAGCTTTGACTATATTATCATCATAAACTGCCTCGGTTATAAAATCTTTTGCATTAATAGAACTTATTATTAGATTAGGACTTAATATAACAACATCTTCCAATAAACGTAAATATTCTTTCAGATCAATCATAACATTATCATATGATAATATTTCAAAATTATTTCCGATTTTTATATTATTTTGGATTGTATCCTTATACGCCCCGGCGTAAAACCGTTGATCTTCAGACCATTTGATCAATTGATTCAAAGCAGCCTCATTCCATTGCATTGAACCTTTATTTATTGTTAACCTTCTATATTCCTCATATTCCTCGGAATAGTTACTATAATTTCCTGTTCTAAGATTTTTTATTATGTCATCTTTAATGTCTTCGTAAGGGGCTAGATCAATTTTTCTCTTTTCAACTGTCTTAACAATATGAACTCCATCATATGCCTGAATAACGCGAGTTTCTCCTACATTTATCTTATATGCAACAGAAGCCACCGGGTCATTCATGCTTAGTGACCATGTAACTTTTTTCATCTGGCTACTAAGAGAATATTTTTTAAAGTATCTTTTTATGACACCTTCAAAATCATTATTATTTTTAATATCACTTTCAATTTCAAACGCTAGTGATTTTATTGAATCCAAGCTCTCTTTTGAAGAATTTTCGGAAAAATGTAGTAATATGTCTAAACATTTAACTTCTTCATCCATGTCTTCATAAGCTTCAGCAGCTTTTTTTTCATTAACATACTTTCCCATAAATTGCTTATTAAAAAACGTACTTATTAATTCATTACTAATTTCACGGCTAATATTTTTCATTAAGTCCTGGTCTTCATTTAATTTTCTTTCAAAGAAATCGAATCTTTTTAACTGATTTAGTAATAGTTCATCCAAAGCATTATTATATATCTCCGATCTAACACGATACTTCCTGTTGAAGTGCCAGTCTGTTATATATTTGTTGAGACTTTTTAAAGTAACAATATAGTCATCGCCAATTTTAGCCACAATTTTAGAATCATCATCTATCTTGTGATTATTTGACGAACATCCAAAAAGAGTAATAAACATTATCAGAAATAATAGATACTTTATAAATCCCATCATAGCTCCAGTTTGAAATCAGTAATTTTTTTCGCACTTAATTTACAGAAAATAAAATGGAAACAAAACTAACATTACTACGAAACAATGCGATATAAAAAGAAAGATATCACTTTAATAGCCGCCCGATATTAAATCATCGTTAGAGAAAATTAATTAAGCAGTTTAACAACACAAATTAACAAAAAGGTCACACGTATGTAATATCTATTAGTTTAATTTTCTTCGACTATTTCTTGATCCTGCTTCGTTTTAATACAAAGCCCCGAATAAATTCATTATCGGGGCTTTGAATTATAATACACGTGTTACTTTCAAGATTATTTGATCAAAAGCATTTTCTTTGTTTGTTGGAAGCCGTTATCAACTTTCAACGAATAGAAATAAACACCACTGGATAAATTAGAAGCATCAAAATCCACTTGGTAATTTGCTGCGCCTTTGAATTCATTAACTAAAGTAGCAATTTCCTGACCTAATGAGTTATAAACCTTCAATGAAACTTGTCCGGCTTTAGGAATTGAGAAATTAATTACTGTTGTCGGGTTGAATGGGTTAGGATAATTTTGACTTAACTGATAATTAACCGGAATACCGGCTACTTCTTCAACAGCTGTTCCAGTATATAGAGCCTCATCAATTTGTGATAATTCAGCATCTCTTTGAGCTAACCAGGCAGCATGTTGAGTTGGGAACCAGTTCAAATCGCCTAATGGGAATCCATTAAGACCAGCTGTTAACAGATCAGCATCGTCATAAGAAAGATCTATCGGAACCGGCCAGTCAGAATATGTAAAATAATCATCAACGTTGTTATCAGCTTGACGCCATTTTACTAATGAACCTACAGCTTCAGTATCAACACATGCAATTACAAATTCTTTGATAATATCTAACTGATCTGTGAATAAAACATCTGTACTAGCAAAATTAGGTAATTTCTCTATCCACTCACCTTCAGTAAGTTTAGGATAGGTTACATTGTCATCAAACATAGCTTGTGATCTGGAGTTCATTTTAATCATCTGAGAAACCCAATCTGTATGACCATTAACCGAAGTAGTATTAAGTGTAGCAATATAATCACTAAAAATAGGATCCCAATAAACCAGGTTTTTATCTACGTAAAAAGTTTTACCGTTTGCTGCAAAAGCTGAGTCATCAAGTACGTTAACCAATCCCGTCGGTAAACTTTCTAAATCAACTTCACCATTGTCTTTATTGTTAAGAGAAGTACTATAACCTTGAATGTTGCAGTTAACAAAAATATTATTTGTCACACTTATATCAGTATGAGTGCCGGAGCTCATAAATACATATCCGGCGCAGTTAACAAAGGTATTATGGTTAAAAACTGACCTGTCAACTATATAGCCTTTTCTAAATTTATAAATACTTCCCTGAACATTAACGTGTGTATTATTCTCAACAATAAGGGTATCTTCATGTGTACCATTATTAAAGTCAGTAACACCACCATTACGACGACATTCATGCCCAGCTAAATTCACGAAGTAATTATTTGTTAATATTACTACTTCATCAGCTGGTGGACCGCCAACAAATGTCCAGAGAGTATGCTCAATAATACAGTTATCTATCTGTACTTTCATTCCTGGACCTGCGAAATTGACGAAAGCCCAACCCATTCCACCTGCTGCGTTGCCTACAACGAGATTACAGTTTTTAACAAGAAGATCATAACCAGTACCTATTCCGCCAGTAGTGTTACCAGCTTCACGAACAGCGCCACAAATAACCGGTGGAGCAGCGCCCTTACTTGTTTTTACAGATTCCTGGTTTTCACCCATGATAATGGTTTTTCTGTTAGCTGAAGATGTAATGTTATTAACTTGTGAATAATAACCATTGGTTTGTAATACATATACACGTCCGGCAGGGACATTAAGTGTATCTGCATTAATGACTGAATACAGTGTATTCTGAGCGCCATAAGCATAATCGTCTTTAATTACAAGAGAATCACCACGATGTTCTGCGATATAATCCTCTAAACTTTGTGCAACAACAGTTGTTAAGGGTAATAATGCCATTACAATGAAAAGTATAAAAAACTTTTTCATGTATTCCTCCTAAAGTAAATTGATTAATTAATTAATGTAAGAAACTTTTAATGTTTTTGTTATTAGAATATCCTCCTTCTTATATTATTTATTTTTATAATTTGATTAAAAATTAAAAACTATATCTTAAATTCAGCTGATAGATAGTTGGAGAATACCTAACTGAAACAAGATTTTCAGTAACTGGCGCTTCGGGATTTAGCCTGTAATTTCTAAATGATTTCACAGCATTATGGAATATATTTACTCCACTCAATGATAGACTAAGACCATCAATAGGCAATTCTTGTTTAATCGTGAAGTCCCATCTGTAAATATCGCCGGTATAAGTAGTTCCTTCAGGTCTGGTTCCTACACTTGTTATTACATTACCTCTCATGTTAAAAGACAAGCGTCCTGAAAAACCTTTATAGTCGATACCAAGAGCTACGTTAATCACATCCTTAGCCTGTTGGAGTAAACTTCCATCAAATGTCGTATCGACAGTTGTGTAAACTGTAGTGTATCTGCCAGGTCTGTTAGGATCAGGAACTGATTGAGGTACGTTTCGAATTATTC
Source organism: uncultured Melioribacteraceae bacterium (assembly GCA_964516545.1). Taxonomy (GTDB): domain Bacteria; phylum Bacteroidota; class Ignavibacteria; order Ignavibacteriales; family Melioribacteraceae; genus JAHISV01. Next base: position 11,312 of record CAZEXO010000011.1, on the reverse strand, counting down.
GATAGAGCATATTTGATGACGATCTTGTGTAGTTTACATCAAGTACAACCGAATTAAATGGTTCCGGTAAATACCAAAAGTTTGTTTGCCATCCAATTTCAACACCTCTGATATACCCCGGATTTGAATTGTTTAATGTAGTATTTATTATATCCTGATACCTTGTTTTGTAATTAAATCTCTCTGCTAAAAATGCAGAATCAGGCATAGACACATCATTTGCATATTCCTCTAAATTACCATTGTAAATTGCGGTTCTATACATCACATCTTCTAATTCTTTATAGAACGCGTTTATCGTTAAAAGTCCTATTTCATTACTATAAAAAGATGCAATAAGGTCAAAGTTGGTTGCAGTTGTTGGTCTAAGCTTTGGATTTCCTATTTCAAAATTATTACCTGGATAAAGAACTACTTTGGGAATAATTGATAAATAGTCCGGACGAGAAATACCTGTTGTATAAGCGAATCTAATATCAGACCAATCGTTCATTGTATATTTCAGATGAAGATTCGGGAAAAAATTCTCATCATTTCGGTCAACATTATAAGCGCTTTGCGGTACGTTGTGATATAAACTATCCGGATCGTCTGAACCGGTAATAGTACCAACTCTAGTGCTGATTGCATCTCCGTATACGCTATGTGTGATGACAGTAAACTGAGCTTGGTAATCCATGTTATATTTTTCATAACGCAGACCAGCAATCAAAGTGAGTTTTTGTAAAATATTAAAAGTTCCCATGAAATAACCGGCAGTGAATGATTCAGCACCGTTGTAATCGTCTTTCCAGCTATCATCCTGTTTTAAAAGAGTTGACCATCCGGACATGGATTGTGTTATCCAGTCATCATAGATATCAGTATTAATTACATACTTAAAACCATTCTTAAAATCGTATTCGTCAGCAAGGAAATTTCCTCCTCTTTTAAAATCCGTTTCCATAACATCAGTAAATCTTAATTTATTCGCGGCGGTATTGGTTTTTCCGGGGAAATAATTTTCAACATTGTAATAAGTATCCTCATCAGTAGAATTTGAGAAAGTTCTGTCAAAATCCCTCTCGCGAGTAGTTCTTACATATTTACCGCCTGCTTTGAATTCTGCTGTAATATCCTTTGAAAAATTAAAAGGAACAGTAACATCAAGTGCTGTATTATACAGATGTTGCTTAAAAGTATTGCTGATAGTGGAAACCCATCCTTCCAATGTTGTACTATCAACACCCTCTCTACTAAGATTATCAAAAATACCGTAGAGTTGCGACCAAGTCATACTAGCTTGTGCAGCCCTTGTATTGTATCTAATTGGATCCCCATTTCCATCTACACCAAAAGGTGCATTAAATGAACTGTTATTAAAAAAATCAGTCCAACCATTTCCTGGTCCTAAGGGTGAATATGCAATTCTTGTATACTGATTTGTAGCAGAATGTGATAAACTGGCTTCCACCTTCACGTCACCAAATGTATTTTCAGCCTGTAACGCGTTAATCCATAAATCCTTTCCATATTTATTTCGGTCCATCGTATAATGTACTTGAGTATTGTTGAAGTCTATCTGATTTTGGAAATGGCGTTGATCAGTTAAATTACCTGCGTATGTGTTTTGGAAAAAGATCTTACCGTTAGGAAGTTTGTAATCTAATATGAGACTTCCGCCGCCTACCGTAACAATATCCCTATCATATTGAAAAGTTCCACCGGTTGTAAGGTATGTAGCCAGACCGTAAGTGTCATCTGCTGAGCCATCCATTACGATATTACGGACGGCTCTCTGGTCACCGCCGTCAGAACGGTCTCTATTTGCCTGTATGAACACCCCGAGTTTATCATTTAAGAAACGATTACTTACGCTTGCCCAGAATTTATAATTATTAAAATTTTCATCAGTATGATTATAATCCCCTTGGGTGAGTACATCAAAATGCCAGCCGGATGCAGCTTCCCTTAATCTTAGATTAACGACACCACCAACAGTATTTGCATCCATATCAGGAGTAAGAGCTTTAATTACCTCGATACCTGACAACATGTTTGAAGAAATAAAACCCAGGTTTGTCGAACGGTTATCCATATCCGTTGAAGGCATTTGGTTACCATTTATAAGAACCTGATTTAATTTTGCTTCAACACCACGAATAACTACCTGATCACCATTCATAAGAGAAACACCCGGTAATCTACTTAAAGCAGTTGCAGCATTTGCATCCGGCAGCTGATGAATTTTCTCTGCCGACACAATATTTGAAATAGTTTTAGAAGAGAGCTGTTGGTTAATAGCCTGTTTCTGACCCAGAGCCTGTGCGGTTACAGTAACAACCTCACCTTCAATAACTTCAGCAGAAAGTTCAATGTTTATTTCCATTGTCTGCCCTGCTGCTAGTGTAAATGGAATATTTTTTGTCTGATAGCCGATATAACGAACAATCAGCGTGTAAGAGCCCGGAGGTACTTGTTGAATTAAATAATCTCCGTCAAATGATGTAGCAGCGCCTAAACTTGTACCATCCAACCAAACATTCGCTCCAAAAAGAGCTTCGCTTGTTGTGGTATCTACGACAACCCCCCGCACTTGCCCGGTCCTACCCTGTGCAAGTATCATGGAAGAACATAGAATTAAAAGCGCTATGGCAGTTGAAATTTTCTTATAAAAAATCATGATTCAAACACCTATTTTATTTTAGAATAATTGTTGGTTACTTATTAACGATAAATTGCTCTTTATCATATTGATTTACACTCAATATAATTTTCTAAAAAAAAAGAAATTGGTTTTTGCTTATTGAATCGGTTCAAAGATGTATCCAAAATAACATTCCCTGATACTACTGTCAAGAAAAATTTTTTGTGTTCATCATGAACATAGAATTCAGGACGTGTTGTAGTTTTTTTCAATTTTTAACATAATAGTCACTCCTCATTTTGACTTTTCTTTGATTTGATTAAATAATCGGAGAAAATCAATAGAATTTTCCATCAATTACTCCCCCCTTTTATCGAATTGATAAAACATATCTAATCATGAAAAATAATTTAGTTAATTCCTGCTGAGTATTCCAACTTTAATTCGTCTGTCTTTCATTTTTTTTATCATTTTGTGAAAACATTAGTTTACTCTAATACAATAAAAAAAATGTATGGTACTTCATATAATTGATCTTCTTCATTCATCTAGTGATCTGAATAACTGATTAAACTCTTCTATGGTAAATTCAAATCCCGGATCAAATTCATCCGAATCCATATACTGAATAATACTCTTATATAACTGTCTTACTTCAGGTTTATCTAATGTGGAATTCAGATCGGATGAGCAGACTAGCACTTTTCCTTTTTCCACTTTCATCTCGAAAATTAAACCGAGCTTATGATTACGATTAATATTATCAATCACCTGTACGATGGGTTTAAAATCCGGTTCCGTCCCGTCAAGAATAACCGGTCTGCTTTTTTTTGTAACTGACCACCATTGCCAATTACTATGAAATTCAGTTGGAAATATTTTAAATAACGGGTGTTGAGAATCAATTAATAAACCCATCGTTCCAATTGGTGTGGGACGGTCAAATTGTTTTGCCAATGTCGTAAACATTCTGTAATTCCAAAATTCGGAAATGAACTGACCACCCACTGAATTACTTTTTAACATAGATGAATTTGGGAAAAGTAAAATCTTTTTCCCCTCTTTCAACAAGGAAATGATTCGGGAATTAATTTGATCAGTTATATAAATGCTCTTCGGTACATCAGTATTTTTATTCTCCGGATAAATCCAGACAGGGTATTCATTCCGATAATCAGTTCCTTCAATTCCGATTTTTATTATCACTTTTTCAGCTTTGTGAATTGTGTTAAAAAATAATCTAATCTCACCAATAAATTTCAGTCCGCCTGTCGGTATTTCATCAACAAGGAATGTTCCTTTTTCAATTATATTATTCCCTGATTCACTGATGACTTCCCATGGCACGCGTTTATCCCGAAGTGTTTCCTGGCTATAGTTCGCAACTTTTATTTTTGCCGAAAATGGTTCGTCAAAACTCCAGCAATATTTTTCACTTTCCATCAGCACGACAATATTGTTACAGAATCTTCTGAAGTTTTCCGGAGTTATTAGTCCCTTACTCTCCATGAATGAATCAAGTATACCAACAAGCGCGGTTCCCTGACCGGGGAAATCCTGCAAGTCAAGCATCTGAAATCCGCCGAAACCGGGAGTGCGAATTGCCATTTCGATATCTTCACGATAACATATCATTGATAGCGCACCCGAAGCATAATGAAAAGCTTCAGCCTGCTCAATCATCCCTTTTGCTTTAAGAGCATCTCTGAACATCTCTAAATTCGCAGCTTTAAGAATACCAGTATATTTTTTTATTTCTGCATAATTCGGATAAATCTGGTACTGTCCGATTTCATGACCAATTACAGGTACGCTTACTCCCTCAATCGCTTTTGAATAATTTTTGTCCGATGAAGGATAAATCGTATTTATTATTCCTCCTTCTTTAGAGTCAAGATATGAAATTGATCCGCGAACATCTTTACTGCAATCGGGAATCTCAGGTGCTGTTCTGAACGTCACCCAAAAATCATCGCCTTCACAATAAGAAGGATTCCCGCCTCTGTTATTAGAACCTGTAGCGTAAAGATGCCTGTTATCGTATTCACGAAAATCAGCGACCATTTTCTGAAGAACAGTTCTGTCTTCCCAAATTTCATTCCCCAGACTAAACATAACAAATGAAGCATGATTTCCATATTCATCCATAATGTTCATGCCTTCGTTCATCATAAATTTTACCTGAGAAGAATCGTTAACTCTGAATGAATACCAAATCGGGAGCTCAGGCTGTAAATAAATTCCGGCTATATCAGCCGCCTGAAAAGCAGCGGCGGGCGGACACCATGAGTGAAATCTATAATGATTAATACCGTATGTTTTCGCGATGTTAAATACTTTTAACCAGCCGTCAACATTCATTGGCGGATATCCGGTTAATGGAAAAACACACGCGTCATGTTTTCCGCGTAAAAATGTTGTGGTTCCATTTATGGAGAATTGCGTTCCATTCTTCTTGAATTCACGCATCCCGAAATCAATGATGGAATTATCAATCTTATCCCCTTCTTCGGATAATGTAACCTGCAATTTATAGAGAGCAGGACTGAACTCGCTCCATTTTTGCATATCCTCACCAATGGAAAAAATAATTTCAACTGTGGTGTCAGAATTAACTTTTTCCAAATGATAAATCAATGGAGGCACTTCATGAATAATTTCCGAATTCCATGATTTAGCTTCGAGCAGTATTTCCATGGAGGAATTTGTTTTTTCCTCTTTCTTAATTTTTATTACTGTCCTTACATTTTTCTTGTTAACATCAGGATACACTCGAACATTTTCAATCCTTGTCAGCGAAGAAGCTTCAAGGCAAAATTTTCCTATTATCCCGTTCCAGTTTGTCTGAGTATCCTCAGAGTAAGCATGTGAACCGGCAACAGGTACAAGTGATTCTGTATTGTCAACACAAATGGTAATATTATGTTTGCCCGGAGTAAGTGATTTTGAAACATCATAACTCTGATGTGAGGATATTGTATTGTCGGTTCCAATGAATTTTTCATCTATCCAGAGAGAAGTAACCTTCGTTCTTTCCATTATTAATTCGATATGTTTCTCAGACCAGTCAGGAGAAATAATAATTTCGCGGCGGAATAAAACAGGACCGACATGGTAATAAATTCTGTTCAGATGATAATCGGTTTTTTCCTGATTAATATTTCCTTTTCTGTTTTCATCAAGTGTTCCGGGAAGGTTTATTATATCAGTGAAATCATTACTAATTTGCTGCTCAACTGTTTTCGTACTGTCAATAATTTGTAACTGCCACTCGCCGCTCAAATAAATAACTTCTCTCACACTTTCATATTCACTTTCACAAGCGCTAAGCACGAAAAAAATTCCAACAACTGTTGAAACAGTTTTAAAAAATTTCCATAAGATATTAATACTTGGTTTTGGCATAAATCCTACAATTTTTTCATCAGAGAATTTGAAAGATTTTTCATGAAATTTTTCCCCGCCAAATTACAACATTAATTTCCTGTTTCAGATATCTCAGTTATTCTGTATGATCCGTCGGAGTGAATAAAAAAATCACCCCGGTTTGATACACGTTTATCATAATACAATTCATTAACAGTTTCTATCGAATTTGTTTTATGAAGAAACTCCGACCAACCCATGAACCAGGTCCATTCCGGTTGTTCTGTTAAAATTGCAGGAGTTGGGAAATGTCCAACTTCTCCCAGAGCAATAGGTTTTCCTTGGGCTAGTTTCAGTAGTTCTTCATAATGACTTTTTTTATAATCATTGTGATATACATCCGCAGCAAGTATATCGACATAATCAACACCGGGAAAATAATCAACATAGGGAAAAGCCTCATCACCGGGAATATCACGGGGTGCATTCGCGTTCCATACCCACAAAAGATTATTGAGATGATGTTCATATGTAAAATAGTTATACATCATCTTCCATAATTTTATAAAACCATTTTCGCCGGGATGTTGACACCACCAGAACCACACACCGTTCATTTCGTGATAAGGTCGCCAAAGCACAGGTATTTTTGCATCGCGAAGTAGTTTCAGATAATTAGCAATTTTGCCCGCCTGCTTTCGCCACTGATTATTAAGAGTTGTTCCTTTTGTTGTAAGCGAATCCCAAACATCATCTTTGATTTTATTTTCCCAGATCCAGATACTTTCCTGGCTGCAGATATCATCATCAGTCGGGAAACATGAATGCCACATTAGAGTTATAATTTGTCCCTCAGCGTGTTTGGCTTTTGCAACCTCAATCATTTCCGCCCGTGATATATCTGGTTCTTTCTCTTCAAAATGAAAACTAAAATCACTCCCCCAGATTGCCGGACATTTCCCGGTCATCTCCATTATTTCCTTATTATATTGATCAGGAAGATGAATTTTATTGTGATGAGACGAAAGAATATTTTTCCCACTTATTTGGCAAATGAATTGCAATAATTCTTTTGCCTCAAAAGTAGCATTTGCATTTATTGTTTTATATTCCATAAAATCGCCGCCTGTTAATTCCAGGGACAAAATAACGAATAACAATAAGATAAATACTTCCCGCCGGTCAAATAATTGTCGCGTCACAATTTCACCAATTTTATCTTACAATAAACCACAGAAAATATTTGATAAAAAATAACGTGAATTAATTAAGTAAACAAATGTTACCGAACTTACTTCAGTCAGAAAAACCTATCATAACATTTAGACAAGTCAATATGACCACTCCTGCAAGTCGTTTTATTTGTTGATAAAAGTGAATTCAAACCGCATAGAAAGCCATGTGCTACGTGGTTTGCCATTCTTTTGCGCGGGGGTGAATTTTAATTTTTTTGAGTGACGTAACGAAACTGAATCAAGCAAAACCGATCCGGATGATGAATCAATAATGCTTTGCAATACATCACCTGTTTCATCGATAAAAAGTTTTATAAGCACATTTCCTTCAACATTTGTAATTATCGCTTCTTTCGGATACTTCAATTTCTCCCCGAAAATCAGAACAGGTTTGATCATTGCGAACTGAGTGATTACAGATGAATTATCCTCAACCAAAATAGTTTTAACAGGTTTTGGTGTCGGAAGTTTTCTTCTGAACAACACAATTGTTCTATCCGAAAATTCATGATAACCGATATGGTTATTCAAAATATTTTCAAGAATAATCCCCAGGGAAGCGCTTCTAAATTCGCAGGATACTTTGAGTTCATCTATAAGATTATCATTATAAATGAACTCTACCCCCGTCTGCCTGCGTATCTCATCCAGAACTTCCCTTAGAGATTTTTCATTACATTTAAGAAAAATCTTGTTCTCGCCTACTTTCTGACCTGAAAAGCAAACCAAAGAAAGCAGCATAAAGCAAAACATTATTATGAATTTGGCATTCATATTTTTTCTAAAAAACTATAAATAATAATTCTTCTGTTCGATACCAACGTCAACTTTAAAAGTATTTTCATAAATATCAGGATAATGACTTGATATAAAAGATTTTATCTTATCGATAAGAACCTGTTTTTTCTGCTCTTCAATAATATCCGTTATCTTAGTATTCCGGATATAATTGAGATCAAAGTTCAGTGCATTTTGTAATTGTTTTTTTACAACCCCAACGCTGTCATAATCCTTAAATCTGGTTAGAAAATCATGATACAATAAAAAAGAAATCGGCCAGGCATTCCAATCGTTTTTCCATTCATCACTTACTTCGGTTAGAATAACTCTTTCCATAAATATATTAAAGTTGAGTGCGTCAGTCATATTTTGTACAAATTTATTATGTGCGTTGATTATTTCTTTTTGAATAACTCGCGATTCACCGTTTTCTACCAGTTCGAGTTGATGATAAAGGTACTCAATCCTGTTAACATAAAAATACGGATCCCATACCTGATCAAGAATTGCGAATTGAACTCCCCATTCTATTTTTGCTTTTACCGGTTTATTATTTCGAACGGCAGGATTGAAAATAAGACTTTTGCAATATTCAAGTGAAGTTTCATCAAGAATATCGGAACCGGTCGATTCAGAAAGTTTGACTTCTTCAACCGTCCCATCAGTAGAAACCAGCAGAACAACTTTCGCCACACCGGAAGATGATTCTTCATGCGCGTTTTTAGGATACATTAACCTCGGCTGATATTTTATGGATGGCGGAGTGTAATTTTGTTCTTTTAGAAATTCGAAATTATGTGCGCATGAGAACAGTAATAGTGAAAAGATAATTATTATCAGGTTTGTTTGCGTTTTCATGATATTCCCCTCCTAAGATTTTTTTAATTCTTATATCTATTCAATCACAAAACCATTTTTTTTCATGCTACTTTAACCGGTAATCACTATTCCTCTTTTCATACTTAAAATCAAGAGCAAGACTTATAATGCTCAGCACTGAATCAACATCATTATTCTTAAATGATCCGGTGAGAGAACTGTTCAGAAGTGATTCATTTTCGATAATGATCTCAACATTATAGAATCTGCTCAGTTCCTCTGCAACTTCTTTGAGAGGAGTTTTACTAAATACCAGTCTTCCTTCAGTCCATCCGATCATATACTCTGAATCAATATTTTCGGGTACGCTGGGAGATGAGACAGAAGTAACAATACTTTTCTGATTTTTTATAATTTCAACACCGGAATATTTTTCACTCGTCGAACAAAGTTTTACTTTCCCTTCCTTCACAATTACCCTTGTTTCGTCGTTGCGGGCCCAAACATTAAACTTCGTTCCCAAAACTCTTGTGACTGCATTTTTTGTTTCTACAAGGAACGGGCGCGAATCTTTTTTTACGGCAAAGAACGCTTCACCATTAAGTTTTATAACCCGCTGATAGTCATCGAAAAATTCAGGGAACTCAATCTTGCTGGCATTATTTAAGTAAGCTGTTGAACCATCGGGAAAATGTATTGTTTTTTGCTCTCCATTTAACGTACTATATGTTAGCGTTTTCATCTGGGTCTCGGATGAAAAAAACAAAAAGTATCCGGTAATCAAAACAACCAGTACCAGAGCTAATTGAAACGCGTACTGAGTTCGGAAAACAAAGAGCGATTTAATCCGATCAAAGATATTGACTGAAGATTTTTCGACGGACTCGTTTTTCACGACCATATTTATTCGTTCATCCAACAATGCCCATTCTTTGCTAATATCAGGAACTTCCATTTCCGTAAAAGTTAATTCCCGATTCCAGATTCTCTTTAAGTCATCAAACATTTTTTTATAGTCCGAAGATTTTGCCAGATACTCATTCAGTTTTATCTGATCTGCTTCCGAGCCATTACCTGAAAGAATTCTTACACACAATTTCCTGAAACCGTTTTTTGTCATTCCGAACTTCATCTTTATTTACCTTCAGTTATTTATACAGTTAAGAAAAGAAATACCCTACCCGGTCTTGATTCATTCCAGATATTTTTTTAGCAACTCCAGAGATTTTGACATACGTTTTTCAACAGCCTTCACGGATATATTACATATCGAGGCAATCTCGGAATACTTAAATCCGTCATACTTACTCATAATAAAAACAGTTTTACATTTTTCTGGTAGTTTTTTCAAGGCTGAATCAATGTCAATTTTCAGCCCATGGTCTCTTTCGTTTCCGGATTGGTTTTCATTTATTTCATCCAGCGATCTTACTTTTGATGAATGAAGATTTTGGTGATTGATAATCATATTTAACAAGGAGCGATAGAGATATGCTTTTATAGATTTTGAAGGATCAAGTGTTGTTCGCATTGTCCAGATTTTATAGAACAACTCCTGAATCATATCGCGGGCAATTTCAGTTGAACGAAGCCGGAATGAAACGAATCTATACAGAGCTGTATAATACTTATAATACATTTCTTCAAAAGCAGCCTGATCATTTTGTATGATGGCCTCGATAAGTTTGCTATCATCTGAAAAATTATTTTTATCCATGTTAAATCGCCCCCGAAAAACAAAAGACTAAGGTCTTCCACCAGGAAAATCTTAGAAAAATATTTTCCAAAAAAATATTTTGAAACCGGTTTTATAATACGAATATCTGTGGATAAAAAAAATGGTCGACAGATAATTAAACCTGTCGACCAGAGGAATCATTACTAACTATATTGTAAAGACTACTTCAGGAGCATCATTTTTTTATAATAAGTGAAATCAGCGGTTTCAAGTCCGTAGAAGTAAACACCGGAGCTCAGAAGTTTTGCATCGAAGTGAATCTGATGAGCGCCGCTCGGCATAAAACCATTAACTAATGTAGCTACCTTCTGACCCAAAATGTTGTAGACAATTAATTTAACATTCGAAGCTTTGCCCAAGCTGAAGTTAATCTTAGTTGTCGGGTTGAATGGGTTAGGATAGTTTTGAGATAAAGAGTAACCTTCAGGTAATTTTGTATCGTCTTCAAGACCAGTTGAAGTATAACTTATCAATTGTACATAGTCTACAACAACTCCACCCTGAGCTGAAGAGAGCATGATTGTATTTGCACCATTTGGAAGTGTAAATATCTCTGTGAAAACATCCGCAGTATCTGAGAAAGCAACAGAAGGGTCAACAACCGTTCCATTTGCAGAAACTTCACCAGTCACTTCTGCATCAGTAGCGTAGAAAATTCTAAGCATATAATCACCGGCTGTAGCAACATCAACATTCCAGCTAACCGAACTACCAGCACCTAAATTAACAGCTTTGAATTCGCTTGGCA
>CAZEXO010000010.1:19085-34689 GCA_964516545.1 uncultured Melioribacteraceae bacterium | reverse complement strand
AAACGTTGCTGAAATTGAAGTTAACGGAACGAAGTATCAGGTTGAAGTTGAGAAAAAAATACAGACATCCAAAACGCCAAGACTGGTTCGGAGTGTCGCGACTCCTTCAACCGAATCAACTCCCGTAACTCAAAAAACCAGCAGCCCCTCCGCTCCAAAAGGTGTCGGATATGTTAAAGCCCCGTTACCCGGAGTTATTCTTTCGGTTAATGTAAGAGAAGGCGATTCTGTAAAAGTTGGCGATAAATTACTAATTCTTGAAGCCATGAAAATGGAAAACAGCGTGGATGCCGATAAAGAAGGTAAAATAATTTCCATAAAAGTCAGACCCGGTGATTCGGTGCTCGAAGGCGATTTGCTTGTTGAGATAGGAGGATAATAATGGAACAACTTCTTGAATTCTTCTCTCACGGATTCGACCAGTTTATGCGATACACAGCGTTCGCTAACTTCACCATTGGTCACGGTATAATGTTGATTATCGGACTCATATTTATTTATCTGGCGATAACAAAAGAATATGAGCCATTACTTCTTATACCAATCGGTTTTGGAATTCTTATCGGCAATATTCCCTTTCTTGAAAACGCCGGACTTCAGGTTGGTATTTACGAAAACGGCAGTGTATTAAACTACCTCTATTTTGGCGTTTCTAAAGGAGTCTATCCTCCCCTGATATTTTTAGGCATTGGAGCGATGACCGATTTTTCAACTTTACTCTCTAATCCCAAATTAGTTCTGCTTGGCGCAGCCGCGCAGATAGGAATTTTCGGCGCCTATACTATTGCCTTGATGTTAGGATACTTACCCCAGCAGGCCGCCGCCATAGGAATTATCGGAGGAGCTGACGGACCGACAGCAATTTTCCTCTCTTCTAAACTGGCACCGGAACTTGTTGGCGCAATTGCTGTTTCTGCTTATTCTTACATGGCTCTCGTTCCGGTTATTCAACCGCCGATTATGAAATTGCTGACAACTAAAAAAGAACGGTTGATAAGAATGAAACCACCGCGCCAGGTTTCGAGATTAGAAAAAATTCTCTTTCCCATTGTCGGATTAATTTTAACCTGTTTTATCACACCAAGCGCTCTGCCACTTTTGGGGATGTTATTCTTCGGTAACATATTAAAAGAAAGCGGAGTGACAAAACGATTGGCTGATACGGCAAAAGGTTCCTTGATTGATATAGTTACCATACTTATCGGATTAACAGTCGGCGCTTCAACACAGGCAACAACATTTTTAACGGCTAAATCAGTGGGGATTTTTGTGCTGGGCGCTGTTTCATTTATGATTGCAACCTGCGGGGGAATTTTATTCGTGAAATTCATTAATCTCTTTATGAGTGATGAAAATAAAATCAATCCTTTAATCGGGAACGCCGGTGTTTCTGCCGTGCCTGACAGTGCGCGCGTTTCACAGGTTATCGGTTTACAATACGATCCTAAGAATCATTTACTCATGCATGCAATGGCTCCTAATGTTGCGGGTGTTATTGGAAGCGCAGTTGCAGCCGGTATTTTGTTAAGTTTTTTTATGGGTTGATTCTATTTGAAAAACTTAAATGCATAAATTTATCCCCTGTTTTCAGGGGATTTTTTTTGAACTTTTTATCCATGTTTTAACTTTCTTCAGTAATTTTGTGATGAATAATCAGGTATAAAAATGAGTCATGTGAAAATTAAAATATTGTTTTGGGGATTGGTTTTTTGTTCGCTTCTTTCAGCTCAGAATATTGAAGAGAAAAATCTCAATCGCAATTCTTCAAACAGATTACACAAAATTAATTATCCCGGTGATTCCAACATTGATATTACTTATTATAAACTTGATATTAAGATAACAGCTAACCCTGAATACTTGTCGGGCAAAGCCACCGTTCAGGCTAAAATTGCCGCGCCTTCTTTAAACACAATCTTCCTCGATCTTGTTGATAGTATGAAAGTCAACAGTGTAAAAATTGATGACGGAAATGTTAACTTCACTCACGAAGATGATTTGCTGAATATTTCACTCGACAGAACTTACACAACTAATGAAACAATAAGTATTGAAATAGAATACGAAGGAAGACCCGATGAAACTTACTGGGGAAGTTTTGTTTTTTATTATGTTCAGCCGGATAGTCTGCCAAGCATCTGGTCGCTCAGCGAGCCTTACGGCGCCAGTACATGGTGGCCATGCAAAGATACGCCCGCCGATAAAGCCGATTCCTCGGATGTCTGGTTAACGGTTGAAGAAAATATGGTCGGAGTTTCAAACGGAACACTTGAACAGGAAATTAATCATGGGAACGGTTTTAAAACATATAAATGGAAAAGCAGGTATCCGATTGCACATTATCTGATATCAGTGGCAATTGCGCCATACCAAATCATTAATACTCCCTGGGAATATGAACCCGGAAAATTCATGGATGTGATTCACTATGTTTACCCGGAAGGAATTACCCGAAGCACATTACCGCAACTTGAGGAGACAAGGGATATGCTTACCGTTTTTAGTAATCTTTTCGGAATGTATCCTTTCGTTAATGAAAAATACGGACATGCTGAATGGCGCTGGGGCGGCGCTATGGAACATCAGACATGCACAACAACCGGTTATTTCGATCAGGATATTATTGCACATGAACTCGCTCATCAATGGTTCGGGGATAAAATCACCTGTAAGGACTGGAATAACATTTGGCTGAATGAAGGATTCGCCACTTATTCTGAAATCCTTTATGAAGAAGTAAAAAACGGATTTGCCAGTGCGATGAATAAATTTTATTTAGATTATTTCTCTGCAAAAATTGCTGTAGGACCAATTTATCTTAACAACCAGGATATTGATCCGAAAAATCCGAATTGCGTCGATAATATTTTTGACGGTCCCAGAAGTTATTTAAAAGGTGGTGTTGTTCTTCATATGCTTCGCGGTGTGGTTGGCGAAACACACTTTTTTAACATTTTGAAAACTTACGCCGCCGATCTGCAACTTGCTTACGGTGCGGCTGAAACCGCGGACTTCCAAAGAGTATGTGAGGAAGTTTCCGGAATGGATCTCGATTACTTTTTTTACGAATGGATTTACGGTGAAAATTATCCTGTTTACATGGCGTCATGGTCTAATTCTCATTTAAATGGGAGTGTTTATAACATCAGGTTAAATCTTTCTCAGGGTTCAAATACCAATCCTTCATTTTTTACCATGCCAGTTCCGCTAAAAATAAAGACTGAATTTGGAGATACTACAATAACGGTGATGAACAACCAGGCTGCGCAATGGTTCGACATTCCGGTTTTGGGAAAACCGACAGACTTACAAATTGATCCCGACCGTTGGATTCTGAAAGAAGTGCAAATCATTTTGGATAATGAGGATATTGTTTCCGTTTCAAAAGAATTCAAACTTGAGCAAAATTATCCCAATCCATTTAATCCAGCTACAAAAATTACATTTATTGTTCCGTCCAATAATTCTTTTGTCTCAGAAGTTCCAGCAAAAATCATTTTGTTTGACGCGCTTGGCAAGGAAGTTAAAACTATTTATGAAGGGCATCCTTCACCGGGAAGAAATGAAATTCTTTTTGACGGCTCCAATTTAGCTTCCGGTGTATATTATTACAGACTAAAAGCAGGTTCCTTTTCACAAACAAAAAAAATGCTCTTGTTGAGATAATAACTGTTGGGCATGATATCGTAAATCAACACGACTATTATTTTCAAACGTGCGACATTTCTTTATGGAAAAGTTATTCGGATAAAAGTCGATTCATAACAAATAAATCCCCACGGAATACAGTCTCCTAAGTTTCCGCTGACAATTAAAAATAAAATTCTTATATAGTGCTGTAAATTATAGAACCGGGAATCGATAGTCCTCTATGAAACGCCCCGATAAACTTCCACTATCAAGGAACAACCAAAGCCTTATCCATTGTTTATAAATTAGCAATCTAGTTTTGAATTATGTTTTCATGGGTGATAAACCTATATAATTCACAAATTACATCATTACTTTCAGTTTATTAGAGAGTGTTCAGGATGGAAACCATTCTTGTTATTGAAGATGATAAAAGTGTAAGAGACAACATTATTCTTCTTCTTGAAGCTGAAGGATATGAAGTAACGAGCGCATCAAACGGAATGCTTGCTACAATTTTAGCTAAAGATACTCTACCGGACTTAATAATATGTGATATTATGATGCCTCAAATGGACGGATACGAAGTCTTACGCAATCTCAGGAAAATTGAATCAACTCAGAATATTCCTTTTATTTTTCTCACTGCCAAAGTCGGGCATGATGATATGAGAAAAGGGATGGAGCTGGGAGCCGATGATTATCTTTTCAAACCATTCAAAGCGTCCGAACTACTCAAAGCAATTAATGCAAGACTACAAAAAGCAAAAACAATAAAAACAGACAAGAGCGGCACCAAAAAAACTTTGTTAGATATTAATGATTCCCTTTTCATAGATTCCGGGAATAAAGCGCAATTCATAAAAGTAAAAGAAATTAAATTTATTGCGGCAGTCAATCAGTATTCACGGCTTGAACTCGTAAACGGAAAAAATGTACTGCTCAAACGCTCCTTAAATGCCTGGGAGAAAAAATTGGGCAAAGGAAATTTCGTGAGGATACACAGATCAACAATTGTAAATCTGAACTTTGTTAAAAAAGTAGAAAAATTATATAATGGTTCTTTCAGGATTCAGATACAGGATTATCCTGAATTTTTATCAATAAGCAGGCGGCATGCTTCGGAAATCAGACAATTATTCTGATGCAAAATGATTTTCATTTTTACCTGTTGATGCAGAAAAAGGAAACTTAAAAGTGGTGCGAATTTTATTAGCTGAAGATGATAGTATGTTGAGAGAAAATATCTCCATGATGCTTTCCTCTGAAGGATACGACGTTAAAGCTGCATCAAACGGAATGGAGGCGTTGTCATTCGTAGAAGAATTTAACCCTGATCTTATTCTGTCTGATATAATGATGCCGGTTATGGATGGAATTGAGATGTTTTCAAAAATAAAAAACAACCCGGGTCTGGATGCAATTCCTTTTATTTTTCTTACTGCAAAAGTTGACCTACCGGCTATCAGACAAGGAATGAACCTTGGCGCCGACGATTATATTACAAAACCTTTTAAGTCTCGGGATCTTTTATCAGCTATAAAAATAAGACTCGACAAAGCGATAAGTATCAAGAATCGTATACATAATCTGCGTAACAATATTTCTCTTTATGTTCCTCATGAACTGAGAACACCCCTGGTTTCCATTCTTGGTTATTCGGATATTTTAAGAGAAGAGTTAGCCTCTTTCTCAAGCGAAGAAATAACTGAAATGTTATCGGCAATAAATCGTTCCGGTAAAAGATTATTGGAGAGAATTGAAAAATTTATTCTCTTTTCAGAACTCATGATGAACGAAGATAATTTGATAGCTGATAACCCCGATAATGAATTTTATCTTAAGGACAGCGATGTAAAACATAACCTTAAAGCCTACCTTTCTGAAGAAATTGATAAAAAAACTTTAGAGATTAATCTCTCAGAAGCATTGATAAAAATTCCCCAACGGTATTTCGATTTTATCATTCGGGAAATTGTACAAAACGCGTTAAAATTTTCTTTAGACAAAACCGTTGTCCGGGTTGAAGGTTCATTGACTAATGATCAATATTCATTAAATATAAAAGACGAAGGGTGTGGGCTTACGTCGGAACAAATTATTGGAATCAGCGCCTTTCAGCAGTTCGACAGAAAAAAACATCAACAAGTCGGGAACGGACTCGGGCTGGCTATCGCCAAAAAAATGATCACACTTTCCGGCGGAAAAATGAATATCGAAAGCGCTCCGAATATTGGAACATTAGTTACTGTTATTCTGCCAGCGGGAAAAATCAGCTGACCACTCACACACATTAAAGACCATTCACAAATACATATGTCCACCGACATATTATAACCTATAATATTCAATTGCAATGCCGAAAATAATATCAGGAAAAATTAGCATTACATGGAATAGCAACTCAGAGATTAATTTTTTATGCTTTTGTTTTATGCTGTTCTGATTTTTTTTTATGAGGATCTCCGGGCATAATAAATTGAATCTCAGAATTTTTTCATAACAGTTTTTAGCGGAACATTACACTTCCTGTTTGAATATTATTGCCGGTTATCCGGCTTCGAATAGATCTCCGCAGTAACACCTCATTTGCCCAAATGATGGATCCCCTGCCGGAAGAGACTTCCCCCTCTTCCGGCAACTTTATTAAAAGTAAACTCTTATTCGCGCAAATCCCCCGACTCCAAATTCACCAAACTCAGTATTTCCTTTTCCCAGGGGAATATATCCGACAAAGTTTAATTCCGAATTATCATTCAGGCTATAATCGAACCAGGGAAAAAACATAAGACTTCCATCGCTCAAATTTATTATTCCGTAATTCGACCAATTCCATAATTCAGTGAGAGGAATACTTTGTCCCAGAAAAATATAATTATACCCTAAATTTTCACCTTGGCTTCCGAACAATCGCATCCAGTCGTTAAACTGATAATCATTTTTATTTCTTTTGCCCTTTTCGTTTCTGTAAAATTCTGAAATCACATACAGCCCGTTATCAAAAGTATAATCCAACCCAATAAGATATTGTCCATAGTTTTGAGAATTATCCATCATGTTATATGCGCCCTCGCCCCATAAACCAAGACCAAATAATTGTGTGGAAAAACTCAAACCTATAGATCTTCTTCTTTCAACAACGGATGTAAAGGTTACGTAGTCAAAGCCGGATTCATATTTTTCAGCGAATGACACAGATAAATCGAAACCGGAAAATACCTCGCGTAATTTTAATGCTTTCGTGGTATACTTCCATTCATCAGCATAACCAATAACACCGGTTATCATTCCTTCATCACTAAAGGGAACCTCCAACTTAAGAGCATTAACCCCTGTTTTTTCATATGCCGGATCAATCATATTTTTATCATGGAAAATATCTGTTGGATTCCATGTATAGCCACTCCCCCATGTTAACTGCTGCTTACCAACACGAACATTAAAATTATCCATGTAAATTGTTACATAAGCATTATCCAGAAAGTTTTCATCCTTATTTTGGAATTCGAATAAATAACGCAATGAATCAGGAACTACTCCCATTTCTGATGAATAATCTGCAACCGTTTCAGCTGGGATGAAGTCCAGAATATTAAATGAAGTTGCACCATGATATGTGCGATAAATAAAATCAGCGCTGAAATCAACATTCTCAGAGACTGTTGAAAAAAGATCCAATCTTATTTTATTATAATCGGTTAGTTTTACTTTCCCCTTTATTTCCTGGGGGAATAATTGATTTTCGTAATAACCTGAAAACTCCAATTCCTGAGCACTAAGAAACAAATTCATAAAAAGTAGTATCAAAACATATCTTTTCATTTTATGCCTGCAAATATTTTTACGTATATAAAAATTTCACAAGAGCTTCCGTCAGCTTTTTAGGTTGATCTTCCTGAAGAAAATGACCGGCATTTTGCATAAGATCAAAGTCAGAATGTGGGAACAGGTTTTTAATCCTCAGCATTTCCTTCTTCATCATATAATCTTTATCTCCGCAAATTATTTTTATTGGCATTTCAAGCTGAGAACTTTTATTAATAATTTCCAAACAATCATTTTTATCATAATCACTTAAACTTTTCAGAAATACTTTTTTTGCCTGGAAATCAGCAAACGGAGCCAGGTAATTTTCGATGATCTCCACGCTCTGTTTTAATTTTCTGTAAACTCCTAATTTTATTATTTCCTTTATCATAAAATCAGAGACCAAAATTTTATTTATGAAAGGTACGCTGGCAAAAAAGATAAGTAGTTTCATCGAAAAAAGAATACCGCTTAATTCCGGGAATATAATTGTATCAGTTATTACCAGTTTATTAATTTTTTTTGAATTACGAACTGCCCAGAGAAGCCCGATTGTACCGCCGATATCATGTACTACAAGATTTATTTTTTCTAAATTCAGTTGAGATAAAAACATATCAAATCTTTCCGCCTGATTCGAAAGGGAATAACTAACATTTACCGGTTTATCGGATTTACCATAACCCGGCAGATCAGGAACAATTACTCTCCCGAATCCTGTAAGACCGGGATAAATGTTTCTCCACAAGTATGATGATGTTGGCCAACCATGAAGCAGAACAGTAGCGAATCCTGAACCCTCATCAACATAATAAATATTAATTCCCTTAACATTCATGTAATTCTCTGACATTTTTATCTCCTCTTCAGGCTTTGTGTTGTAAACAGTTCATCATCAACATTTATGTCGAACTCGATTTCATCAGTTGACATAACTGTTTTTCCTCCTTCAAGAATATTTTTCATTGTCATCGTTTTAGCATACCAATGATTATTTATAATTTCAATGTCGGATGTGATCAAGGTCTTGCTTAGTCCCTCTTCTTCGTAGTAATCAATTTTCAGAGTAATAAATCTTTCTTTATCAGCCCATAAAAATAATTTTTTATAACTTGGTCCGGATGGTTTGGGAATTAATTCCAGTTTATAAGCATCTCTTCCGTTTACCTCCTCTTCACCTAAAAGCTTATAAGTATAATCTTCTTCAATGGAGCCGCCAGCCAAATCTTCGTACGAGAAATCACTTCCCTGTACTTTTTGTTTCCGCGCATGGCTTGCTAAATGCCTGACGCGATCTGTTTTAGGCGTATAAAACCATATCTCATCACCTTCATTAAGCATCAGAATTTTATCTCCCTTTACCCGGTTAGGCGCGAGATAAATCATCAACTGTTTTTCATTTTTGTTTTTTGTATAAGCAAGGACTTCCATAGTTCTTATCTCATCACCTGAAGTTGTAACTGTTTGTTTCATGTTACTTTTACTTGATATAACTCTTTCAGTATCATCTATTTTTTTTACTATTTCCGTTGTTGATAATTTCTGAGCGGTTGTTATCGTTGTTAGAATTAAAAACAGAAAAATAATTTCTGCTATATATTTCATTTTTCCCTCCTTCATTTCACGATTACTTTTTTATTTATCAAAGCGATGATAGCAGGCATAATAAATATGGTTGTTAAGAAACAAGTTCCCACGCCAATAAATAATGTAATACCCAGGCTCCCGAGTCCGCGGTATGTAGCAAAAATAAGTGATCCGAATGCCATCATTGTTGTTAACGAAGTAAGAAGTACGGCTTTACCGGTGCTTTGGAAAATTGTTTTGATTTTATTCCGACCCTCAATTTGATAACGGTGCAAAATATGCACCCCATCATCAATACCAATTCCCAGTATTAAAGGCAGCCCCATCACATTTACCATAGTCAATTCTATTCCGCTCAGACACATAATTCCCACCATCCAGATTGCGCCGATAACCAAGGGTATCATGGCAAAAATTGCATATCTGAATTTTCTAAAATCCCAGAGGAGCAGTAAGAATATTACAACCGTGGTCAGCAAGAATGCAACTTCGCCGTCTTCTGCAATTTCACCAATCAACACGTAAAATATTGATGGCATGCCCGTCATTCGTTCATTAATGTTACTCATCTGATTTGTAAATCTTTCAAGAAATTCCAGATCTTTCCACACACCTTCTTTCGGATAAACAGTGACAAGAAATTTTGTTCTGTCAGCATTGGAAAATTGATCAACTATATTTTCAGGAAGTGATTGCATTGTAATCGGTTCAGTTGAAGCCATGTTTAGTGCTTTATCCCTGAAGTATGGCGCATATTGTTCAGCGAAAAAATTCAGATTTTCTACAGTTTTATTTCGGTCATGATTCATTACACGAGTAATTTTTTCAATAAGCGTTTTATTATCCTCTTTTTCAATATTGCCGATTAGTTCTTTACATTTCCTGTCAACCTTATCCTGTCCTCCCATAAATGATAACTGCGCCATTTCAATAATATTATCATCAAGCCGGTTAAGTTGATCGATGAACAAATCATATTCATGCGATGTAAGTTTGCTTATCTTAGTATTGTTTTCGAGTGAGTTTCTAATTTTATTAAGATAAGGAGTTCTATCCTTCTGTTCCTGAAGACTTGGTACATAATCTGATATACCTGTTACCATGCCCACAATTTTTAAGTCTTTTGCCTGCTCAGAGATTTCACGCGATTCCTCAACAGAGTTTGTTGTCATTAAGGAGAAGTCGGGAGTAACATCAAATTTATCCTCCATATCATCCTGTAACTTAATTGAGGTCAAACCTTCAGGTTCCATATTCAGATAATTGTAATCAAACGTTATCTGCGTTGCAGCGATAAGAAAACCGATGGTAATTACACCCATAACAACGAGATAAAAAATTGGTCGGTTACCAATTTTTTCAGTTATTCGTCCCAGATAAATAAACTCAGTTGATTTAGCACGAAATTTTTCTTTCCTGATTTTCATTAAAATCTTGTCCCGGATTGCAAGTAATGAAGGAAGCACAAGGATTGTTACCAACAGACAGAATAAAACTCCTGTCCCGGCAACAATTCCGAACTCTTTCATTCCATCAGTTTCCGAGACGATCAGAGTCAGGAATGCCATAGCCGTTGTTATACCTCCGGTTATAATACCCTTACCCGATTTATTTAAGGTATTTTTAATCGCTTCATTGATTGACTTACCTTCAGCTCTGCTTTCGGTATATACAGTAATAATATGAATCGAGAAATCAATTCCCAGACCCATAAGAATCACAGCGAACATTGAAGTCATTATGTTCAAACTGCCGAGAGTAATCGCCGTAAACCCCATACTCCACATTATTCCGATGATTAATACAATGCCAGCAAGAACAGGCGCAACCCACATTCTAAATGAAATGATGAACAGGGCGATAATGATAGCAAACGCAAGTATTGATGTTATATACATATCCTCGCTGGCCGCCATGGTTTCGTCTCTCGATAATGCCATTGTCCCCGTTGTTCCCGCAAATATTGACGGATATTTTTCGGCCACACTGAATATAAGACTATCAATTTCATTCTCAGCGAGTATGACTTTGTCAACTTCATTCAGAGAAAAGGTCGGACGCGCGAACATCAAAATCATGTTTTTATCCTGCGAGATCATGTATTCATCACCGATAAGAAATTCATCAACAGTTTTTCTGGCATCTTCTTTACTTAGTTTATTGCCGTTGACAGTATAATTCTCAAGTGAAAACAGAAAACTTTTTATTCCATCCAAAAACTTTACGGCATTATTTTCTTTTTCCTTAGTTGAAATTGATTCATCATCATATACATAAGTCTTTTCAAAATTATCATTAAGATGCGTGACAAAAGGCAGCAGGCTCAGGTCTGTATAAATATCAATGCTGTTTTTAAGATCTTTCTCTTTCTGAAGCATTAGCCCATGTTTCAGATAGAAATCTTTTTCAATCCTGTAATCAACCCTCTGCACATATTTCTTCATGGCACGCAATTTAGGAGCAAGTTCATCAGCAAACATTTTTAGTTCATTCTCATCTCCTTTGGCGGCAACAATAATCATAGTCGCTGTGCTGAAATTATCAACGATATTATTAAACTCCTGAACCATTTTATGATCCTGAGGCATAAGGTTTTTAAACTGCATTTCGAGTTTGAGATTTTCGGATAATCCTGCCGCAATAATTGTAATGATAAGTGTGAACGCCACAATAATAACGGGATGTTTTGCCGAGACTTTCGCTAACCAGTTAAGTGCTTTTTCTCTCATTTCCGACTTACCCCTCTTATTTATGACCGTCATGTCGGTCGGTTACGTTATAAAAAAAATTATTTTTTTATTCCTGATAAAACCATATTCGTAAATTCATCAAGCGCCTGGTGAACATCATAATCATGCCCGAATATTATCCATTGAAGTATTAGTCCGTCCATAGCGCCGACAATGGAAGAAGCGACCAGGTTTGAATTAATATCGCGGAATATTCCTTTTGCTTTTCCTTCCTCGAGAATTGCAGCTATAAATTCCCTGTAATCGCCGTACGCTTTCTTCAGTAATGTTTCCATCTTTTTATCACGTTTACGAATTCCCTCAGCCCAAAAATCAAACATAATATAAATAGAATCATGAAATGACTCGAAAGAACCGAAAAACGCTTCTATTATTGCGGTAAACTTTTCAGCCGGGTCGGTTAGTCGGAAAATTTTTTTTGCAATTTGAGTCTCCATATCTTTCATAAAATACTCAAACGCTTCAATAAAAATATCTTCTTTGCTTTTAAAATATTCGTATATGGTTCCTTTACCTATCCCGGCAGCTTCCGCTATATCAACCATTTTTGAACTGTATAAACCATTCTTGGCAAATACACTCATGGCAGCATTTATTATTTGTCTTTTTTTTTCTTCTTTATCTACAATTCTTGGTGACATAAATCCGTTTTCTCATAAATGACCGACTTACCGGTCGGTAATATAAATAAAGAATTGGGACTTTTCAAAGAATCTTCTTATTTTTTTACAGCACTTCATAATTTTCTCACAAAATTGTTTTCGGAATGTTTACAGGGGACAAAAATAAATTAACGCGTATTGAAGGTTGGCTTTCCGTAATCATAAATATTTTACTCTTTGCTTTTAAATATTATGCCGGAATTGCAACTGGTTCAATTGCTATTATTGCAGATGCCTGGCACACTCTCTCGGATTCTTTTTCATCCATACTTGTACTGTTCGGAATTAAGGCCGCTAGAAAACCGGCGGATCAAGAACATCCTTTCGGACATGGACGAGCTGAATTAGTCACTTCAATAATTATCGGCGCTCTTCTGGGAATAATTGCTTATTCTTTTATTGCCGAATCGATTGCTAAACTTAATAAAGGTGAAACGGTTGAATATGGTACTCTGGCAATTGTTGCAACTGTTACGTCAATTGTAATGAAAGAACTTTTAGCACAGTACGCGTTTTGGGCCGGAAGAAAAGTAAAATCAACCATGCTTAAAGCCGATGGGTGGCATCACAGAAGTGACGCGCTTTCTTCGGTTGTGATTATGATAGGAATCTTTTTTGGTAATTATGCCTGGTGGATTGACGGAGTTTTGGGAATATTTGTTGCCCTGCTAATCGGTTATGCCGCTTTTGAAATCATACGCGATTCTTTTAACCAAATTCTTGGTATTGTACCCGATAAAACAATAATTGATAATATTACTAAAATATGTAAAGACTATGGTGGCGAGGAAGTTATGGCTCATCATTTCCACCTGCATGAATATGGCGATCATAAGGAAATGACTTTTCATATAAGACTACATCCCAAAATAACTTTGGACCAAGCGCATGATATCGCCTCGAAAATTGAATTAAGAGTGGCTGAAGAACTTGAAATCACAGCTACAATTCACATGGAACCGCATAAATAGTCAGAAGCAAACTATATGCTTCCAGTACATCTCCCGACATTATCAAATGAAAAAATTCTTTATATTTAGCTCACAGGAAATATTTACGAAATTCCATAATCAGAGGAGTAAAAGGTCATGAATAAATTTGATAACAGGATATTTATCTTGCTGATTACTTTTTTTTCAATAACTTTTTTATCGGATGGAATCAAAGCAAAAGATGGGGATGTATATCATGTTTGGGAAATGAAAGAAATCATTTTGAATGCTGAAAATGATTATGAAAATTATTACACTGATATAACTTGCTGGGTAGAATTAAATGGTCCTGAATTTTCAAAACGTGTTTACGGTTTCTGGGATGGAGGAAAAAATTTTATAGTACGTGTAGTTGCCACTTCGCCTGGTGAATGGAATTGGACGAGCGGATCGAATCAACCTGATGATGAGGGACTCAACAACAAATCAGGCAAATTTACGGCAGTAGAATGGACTGATGCTGAAAAAACTGAAAATCCTAATCGCCGCGGATTTGTTAGGGCAACTGAAAACGGGCATGCTTTAAAATTTGCCGACGGCACTCCGTTTTTTATGATCGGCGATACATGGCTTGCCGGTTCAACCTGGAGATTACCGTTTAGAAATGCCGTCACGTCTGAGAATTACGTTCCAGCTCCCGGTATTGGTTTTGAAGATGCGGTTACTTATCGAAAACAACAGGGATTCAATTCAGTTAGTATGATTTCCTGCTTTCCGAACTGGGACTCTGATTCAAATCCAAGCACCTATGCAGATTCAAACGGAATTTTTGTGAGGAATGCCTGGGAAAAATGGGGATACGATGTTTCTGACGCGGCTGGATTCGACGCTTCCGGAGGATTAAGTTATTGGGGTTCACTCACTTCAAAAGATATGCGCGATGAAAAAGGTAATTTACCTTTTGAGATGTCGAAGATTCACAAAGGCGTTTCCGATTTCAACAAAATCAACCCGGAATATTTTCAAAGCCTCGACAAAAAAATGGAATACTTATCAAACGTAGGTTTTACTCCCTTGCTTGAAACCGTGAGAAGAGATGTCGGACCATCATGGAATGCTTACTTTGATTTTAATGAAACATTCTCGCGCTTTGTTCAATATTTGATTTCACGTTACGGCGCTTACAATTTTATTTTCAGCAGTATTCATCTCGATTGGATTCCAAAAGAGTTTAGCCTAACCGCGGAACAATTTAATAATGCATTAATATATCATTTGAAAAAATACGGACCTATGCCATTTGGTCAGCCGGTTACAACACTTATCAGTAGTTCAACTCATTCAGTGTTCGGGCATTATGAAGACTGCCCCTGGATGACAATGCACAGCGTAGGCAACAAACCGAGAGATCACCGGGTTGCCGATTCCCTTGAAATAATTTTTAACCTTGAGCCTCCATATCCTGCAATTAACTTTGAACCATATTACACCGGCTGGGATCATGAAATAAACAAACCAAACAATGAAAGACCTCCGGCAAATTCCGAGCGTGATAATTATTTCGCGCGCGCGCAAATGTATGGCTCGGTGCTATCTGGCGGATTATCGGGTCATGTTCACGGAACGTCATCCTATGATTTAACAACAACAGGCGAACCCGGCGGAAAACGTCATCACATCTGGGATGCTTTAAAATTCAAATCAGCAGAGTACATGCAGCATCTAAATACTTTTATTCTTTCGGAAGGAAAAATATTTCAGGATCTTAAACTTGCCCGAGAAGATGTAAATCCGAATAAAGCCCCCGATAGTCCGCCGACAGGACTTGACGGCTGGTCATACATGATGCGGACAAAGGAAAAAGATTTTGCCTTGTTATATTTTGAAAACCAATCGGTACTGCCTGCGTTATCTGGTTTCAAACCGAATACTGAATATTTTTTCAAATGGTTTAACACAGTTAACGGAAGTTGGTATGATAAAGTAACAATTACTACAAATGAAAAAGGGAATCTGGAACTGCCAGTTTTCCCTGATGGAAAAAATCCTTCATCATCAGATTGGGCAGGAAAAATAACGATCAGTAAATGAATCAGGTTTAATAAAAGATAAACGCGGATTGAATAGAATACTTGTGCGAGAAACAGACATTTTACAAATCCGTTAATTAATATTTAACAATTCTTGGGGGCAAAATGAAAAGACGTAAATTTATCAACACAACTTTAGCCGCATC
>CAZEXO010000010.1:10930-19075 GCA_964516545.1 uncultured Melioribacteraceae bacterium | reverse complement strand
ACTGATGGGATCCGCAATTCCTTTAGCAGGTCAATTACCTGATCAGGAGAAAAAGTACACCTGTAAAATTACAGTGTTGAAAAAAACTTTAAATGGTGATTTCTCAAAAAAATTCAAAAATGAGCAAGGAAGTATTTGTGATGTTTTTCAGGAGGGACAGGAATTTATAGTTAAGTCGCCCTACGCGAAACCGGAAGGATTTAATTGCGACTGGGCTTGGGCGGATATACGAACATTCATCCACGTTGTTTTGGGCGGCACGATGAATAAATTTGTTACATGTTGTACGGATGGTTACAGACCTGTGTTCTTTTTACTCGAAAGAATTGAAATTTAACAAGAACTTTTATGAAAATAACACCGCGGCTTTATGTTTTTGATCTTGGAGAGACACTGGTTAATTACAGAGGTATTCCCCTTAATTGGAGAGCGCATTATATCGATGCTCTCCAATTTGCCTGTTCAGCAGCGGGAATTGAAACCGATGAAAGAAAAATAACCCGGGCATCTTCCGAACTTTTGAAATACAACACGAGAGTTAATCCTCGTCCGGAAGAAGTTGCGGCTGAAATAGTTTTTGAAGAAATATTCCGAATCTTTGAAGCTACAGATGAAATAAAAAAGTTACTCATCGAAAAGTTTTTTGAATATTTTCAACGCAAAACCGAACCGGAAGAAACAGCCGAAGAATTACTGGATTTGCTTAAAGAGAAAAAAGCCAAAATCGCTGTTCTCACAGATGTTCCTTACGGCATGCCAAAATATCTTGTTGAAAAAGATCTCGGTAAACTTCTTACTAATATTGATTTGTTGGTTACTTCGGTTGATGCGGGACACAGGAAACCATCAACCAAAGGACTTGAATTGATTCTGCAAAATTTCGGAGTGGAATCTTCTGAAACTATTTTCGTAGGAAATGAAGAAAAAGATATTGAAACAGCAAACTCGTTAAAAGTATATTCAGTACTTCTTTGTCAGGAAATAAATCCGCCAAACTGGAGGCAAAGCCGAACAATCAAAAAACTTATTGAATTAATGCCGATGTTAACGTAGTTGGACGCAAAATCTTGCCTGCTGAGTAGTATATTTGTGTCCACAACATATAATTTTCCGATGACAACTTTCAGATATCGGAGTCATACAATTTGTTACATTATCTTTAGTAAAATTTTTATAAACTTATTTTACCATTTACCAAATAGGAGTTAAGAAAGTGTATAAAAATCTTTTCTTGTTTTTATTTTTATTCTTACAATTTGCATTCGGGCAAACAGTTGTGATTAATGAAGTTGTCGCATCAAATGAGATAACAATTTACGATGATGACGGAGAAGCATCGGACTGGATTGAATTATACAACAGTGGTTCGGAACAAATTAAT
Source organism: uncultured Melioribacteraceae bacterium (assembly GCA_964516545.1). Taxonomy (GTDB): domain Bacteria; phylum Bacteroidota; class Ignavibacteria; order Ignavibacteriales; family Melioribacteraceae; genus JAHISV01. Next base: position 17,694 of record CAZEXO010000010.1, on the reverse strand, counting down.
TTACAGGGTTATTTCCTCAGCGATGATACCCTCGATATTCAAAAATGGCAATTCAACAGTTTCGTGATAAATCCCGGAGAATATTTAATTGTCTTTGCCTCAGATAAAAATCGTGAGACAACTTATGCACACACTAATTTTAAGATAAGCGCATCGGGTGAATCAATCATACTCAGCAATCCAGAAGGTGTTCAGATTGACCGCGTTAATCTTCCCAAGCTTGAAACGGATATTTCATACGCGAGAATAAGCGATGCCTCGCTTCCCTGGACTTTTCAGATACCTTCGCCGGGTTCTGAAAACACCGGCGAGGAACCGGCATCCTACGCTGACAATGTTGAAGTTTCTTTACCGGGAGGATTTTATTCATCATCAATTTCTCTTGAACTCACAGCAGGTGACAGCAAAATTTTCTATACCCTGGACAGTAACGACCCGGATCAAAACTCAAGCGAATATTCCGGTCCGATAAATATTCAGAATACCACCGTGCTAAAAGCAATCAGTTATAAAGAGGATCATCTTCCATCACCGATCACTTGTAACACTTATTTTATAAATGAAGAGACTGATCTCCCGGTGATTTCGTTAGTCTCGGATCCTTTTAATCTTTATGATCCTGACTATGGTATTTATACAAATTTTGAAATGGACTTGGAACAACCGGCTCACGTTGAATTTTTTGAGGATGATAAAAATCCCGGTTTCTCTGAAAATTGTGGAATTGAAATTTACGGCGGATATACTCAGTCATTACCCCAAAAATCCTTTGCCATAAAATTCAAAGACCCATATAATAATTCATCTCTTGAATATCCACTCTTCCCGGATTTTGATGTAACAACTTTTAAGTCATTCATACTAAGAAATTCAGGAAATGATTTTCAATTCACTCATATTCGCGATGCAATGATGCAGACATTAATTAAAGACCTCGACATTGATTATCTCGAATACCGCCCGGCAACAACTTATCTTAATGGTAATTACTGGGGCATTTATAATATTCGGGAAAAAATCAGTGAGCATTATATTGCCAACAGACACGGTGTTGACCCCGATAATATTGACATGCTTGAAAGTAACATGGAAGTGCTTCATGGCGATGCATCGCACTATCAGAGTCTGATTGATTACATAAGCACAAATGATATGAGTACAGATGAAGCTTACAACTATGTAAATAGCATGATTGATGTGGATAATTGTCTCTTATATTTTGCGGCTCAGGTTTATTATAACAATCAGGATTGGCCAGCCAACAATATTAAATACTGGCGTGAAAAAAGTGAAACCGGAAAATGGAGATGGATTATTTATGATCTGGATTTTGGTTTCAACCTTTATGAAACTACCGGTCAATCTGAAGATCATGTCAATTATTTATTCTCAGGTATCGAAACGCGCCCGGGTTCCAACCCGCCATGGTCAACATTATTACCCCGTAAATTGGTGGAAAATCCCGCCATCAAAAATAAGTTTATAAACCTGGTAGCAGATCTGCTAAACAAAAATTTCAAGAGTGCACGAGTTATTGACTTAATCAATTCCATGATGGATCATATTGAAAGTGAGATTCATAAACACCGTGAACGCTGGGAACTTAATGAGTGGACAGCAAGTGATCACCTCAATAGGATGATAAAATTTGCTCAGGAACGTCCCTCAAATCTCAGAAATTTCATGCGTGATTTTTTCCATTGCGGAGAAGACGGTTCACTTAAAATATATTCAAATGCAGGCGGAAAAATTCAGGTTAATTCACTTGAATTAACATCGAACGAATTCCCCTGGTCGGGAGTATATTTTCAGGATAATACGGTTCATGTAAAAGCTATTCCAAATCCCGGTTATAAATTCACAGGCTGGAGCGGTGATGTACAAACTACTAACGAATCATTGTCTTTTAATATTACACGCTCGACAGAACTGACCGCGAATTTTTCTCCTGATGGCGGTAGCGCTGAAAATATTGTTATTAATGAAATTAATTATAATTCATCAGAGTCATTTGACTCAGGTGACTGGATTGAATTATACAACCCGACTGATGAAGAGATAAATATCGGCGGATGGTATTTCTCAGACAGCGATGATGCCCATAAATTTTATTTCCCTTCAGAAACAATTTTAGGTGTGAATCAATACATCGTTCTCGTGGAAAATGAAAACGCATTTACTTCTCTTTTCCCGGATGTAAATAATTACATCAGTGAAGTAGGTTTTGGATTAAGCGGCAGTGGTGAGTTCATGAAGATTGTTGATACAAACGGTCAAATTATCGATTCACTCACTTATGACGATAAAACGCCTTGGCCCGAGGAGCCTGATGGAAACGGTGCAACACTTGAGTTATTTGATGCGCTTCTTGATAATTCTCTTGGTGAAAACTGGCGGGCATCAACGGGAAACGGCACACCCGGCAAAGTAAATTCAGTAGTCTCATCAGTCGAAGATCCTGGCGATGAAAATATTCCCGAAATGTTTACGCTTTATCAGAATTATCCGAACCCCTTCAATCCGACAACAAGAATAACCTACTCAACGAGTCAAATGTCGCACGTAACAATAACAGTTTACGATCTTATCGGCAGAGAAATTTCGACTCTGATAAATGAACAAAAACCGGCTGGTTTCTACTCTGTGGAATTTGACGCTTCAAACCTTTCAAGCGGAGTTTACTTTTATCAGATGAAAACCTCTGAATCAACACAGATTAAGAAAATGGTTCTCCTGCAATAGTATTATTATAGAAGACATCCTTTAATAGGATGTCTTCTTATAAAAAAACATCCCCCATGAAAAACGTATTTTGCCGGGATTATTCATTAATAACATAAACAATGATCGAACTGATTTCATAAGGGATAATTTACTTCCTTCATAGAAAATATTTTTCTTTTTTCAAATATTTTTTCGGTGCTGAATAATTTCAATCAATTCCTTACTCGATTAATTTTTCTGAGAAACAAACATCTTGTTACCTGAACAACACACTATAGTAATAAAGATTACTAAAAATTTACTTGTAGCATAAAAAAAATTATTACAATAGTTTTCGAAGGTTGAATTTTTTATGGACATAAAATGTTATTTTACTAAACAGGAGAGTACTATGAGAGTAAGAAAACTTATTGATTTATATGTTATTATTTTCGCAACAATAATTTTCACGGGAGAAATAAAAGCCCAGGATAAACCCATCCAACTCGCGCTATTTAATCCGATACAGATTTTTGATGAAAGCACTTCCATTACCGGCGTAAGGCTCAGTTTGATTTATGGAAAAAATGCTTCCGTATCAGGACTTGATTGGGGATTAGTTAATCACATGACATCGGGAACATCCACTGGAGTGCAGTTTGGTCTTGTTGGAATTGTTGAAACTAATTTTGTCGGGTGGCAGGATAATTTTATTAATATTACAAAAGGTAAATTCGAAGGTCTGCAATTCGGATGTGTGAATTATGCAGGTACAGTCAGCGGAGTTCAGATAGGGCTGGTGAATTATGCAGCCAACATGACAAAAGGTTTGCAAATCGGTTTGGTAAATATTATAAAACAAGGAGGTCAGTTCCCTGTATTCCCAATTGTTAACTGGGCTCTATAATAATAGTTTATTTTTCTGTTCGTTTATATTTATTGTTAACAAAAGATGACATCTTTTGGAAAAGATGTCATCTTTATATCTGGTGTTATTTATAGTTAGTCTCATATGATACTATTTGATAAGCAGCATTTTTCTTATTTCTCTGTAACCTGCCGAAGCGCTGTTATTCGAGCTTGTGGATAATACACAAAAGTATATTCCAGATGCATTATCTGTCGCGTTCCAGGTGTATTCATAATATCCGGTCGGCAGTATTGAGTTTGCAAGTATCGCAATTTCCCTGCCCAGAGCATCATAAATTTTCAGACTCACCTGACTTGCTTCCGGCAATCCGAATTTTATTTTTGTTGTTGGGTTAAATGGATTGGGATAATTTTGATATAGTGAATACTGTTCAGGTATTCCTAAAACATGTTCCAGGTTAGTCGGGTCTAAGGTGACGGAAATGTTAATTAACTCATCACAACAACCACTGTCAGCATCCTCGATGTGAATATATAAAACAAGATTTCCCATAAACCCGTTTTTACTTGTCAACACTGCTGTTCTTGTTTGTTGATCAAATCTAATATTTACCGAATCGGGTTCGCAAAAGAATGAATAAGTAAGCAGAGAATCGGGAGTTTCCACATCGTTTCCACATTCGTTCAGACAAATTTCATGTGAACCGGTAACCATAAACTCGATATTGGCAGGGACACCTGAAAGAACTGGAAGATCATTAATTGAAATAACCGTGACGCGAAATGTTGTATCGATTTCGAACTCTCCATCACTAATTTTGATTCGTGTTTTAAACTTACCATACATATTTTCTTTTCCTGAAAGCACCCATGCTGTGTCGCCGGATTCAACACAACTAAGAGAATCACATGCGCTTAGTACTTCTATTGATAAAGATTCATTACTGTTATCAGGATCATAGATATATTTATATAAGCTGTCAATCGGTATTAGGTAAGGCACGTCTTCGGGAAATTCAATTTTCGGAAAACCCGTTATATACGGAGGGTCGTTTATGCCAAGAACAGTTATGTGAAATGTATAAACAGAAGAAACCTTACCATCACTATCAAGCAGAGTGAAAGTAAAATAATCAGTTGATGAGTCATCGCCGTTGTTTATATATCTAACCTTACCATTGGCAATATCGTTTTGTGTAAAAGTAAGGGGTGAAACAAATCCCGATGAAGAAGTATTATATAACTGCCCATGAAAAGGTACGTTCTGAATAACATAAGTTATTGAATATGAAGGACCGTCGTTATCCTGCGCTTTAAGAATCTGATCGTTAAAAATAAAGAATCCATCTTCGGTTACAGTCGCCCCTGAATTGGTAATAATGTAGGGCACAGTTGTTTCCCATAAAGCCGGTTCGAAAGTTATATTTCTTGTTACGGTATTGCTTTGGCTAAAATTATCTCCCACAATAAATGATATGGTTCTTACTGCTGTGTTTGGATTATTGTTTGTGTTCCTGTAGTGGACGTTTCGCAAAGCAACTTGTAAATCGGCTATCGATGCAGGTCCCCACAAATACAATGCCCCCTCATTTGCTACCCACTGCCCTATTATTCCATTCTGGTCAACAAATGTAAGTTCATCCTCGCCGTTTACATAGTTACCGTTGATTTGAATAAGTGCGGCTTGAAGGATTTCGCTGTCAGTATCGTTAATTGTTATTGAATTAGTTATTTGGGCATTACCTGAACCTATTGTATAAGTTAATTCTGTTTCTTCAATATTTGCCAGTACAGAAGGTTCGCTATAATTTACGCGGATAATTCTTATTACCGTATTACTGCTGAAACCTCCGCCGTAAACCGTAAAACTGATTGTTCTCGGTTCTGAAACAATACCAAACGAAAAATATGTTACACTTCTTAAAGCTGCCTGATAATTTTCAAGTGAAGCAGAACCGGATAGAGTTAATGTTCCGGTAGTAACATTCCAACTCCCCGTTATTCCGTTCTGATTTGTAAAACCAAGTACGTCCTCGTCACTCACATATACATTAGAAATTCTTATTGTTGCGCCCTCAATGTTTATTGGATTTACGGAACCGGTAGTTATTGTGTTTGTTATTTGAGTTGCCGGGTTTTCACCGAAAAAGTAAAGGTAATCCTCTTCAATATTAGCCAGAATAAAATTATTGGTATTTAATTGTATCGTATTTGAGTTTGGAGATAATCCCGCGCCGGTTTGAACTCTGACACGATAATAATAAGTTGTTGCTGAGGTTAACCCGGAATTAACAGTATAGTTTGTTACATTCCCGACACTAACATTATTCCAACCTGCAACAATGTCTGAAAACGTGTTATCTCTTGCAACATCAAGATAATAAGTTGATGCTCCCCTGACAGGTCTCCAATTAGCTCTAAAACTTGTTAGTCCAAGATTTGTAGCGGATTTAGCCGAAGGTACAGCAACCGCAGAGGTAAAACTTCCATCGGTGAATCTTGCAATGTAAGCGCCGTTTGCACCAAGGACATTTACGCTATTGAAAATTCCACCGATGATAACTGAATTTGTCGCATAATCAAAATCCATCGATTCCACAACAGAATTTGTTCCCTCTTCTCCTGCATTACCTATTGATTCCCAAGCGTTTCCATCCCATTTGGCAATGCAGTTTGCTGTAAGTCCTCCTATATCAGTAAAATCTCCTCCTACATAAATATCCGTAAAGTGAGCCTTAATATCATATGGGCTACCGTTGAATAATACATTACCAGGTGATGACCATTCCTCGCCATCCCACATGGCAAAATACTGAATCGTTTCGTCGTCCACCTCTCCAAAAAAGCCGCCGATGTAAATGTTTCCGAGTCCGTCTGACTCAATAGCAAAACAACCGCCGTCAGCCCCGTCTCCCGGAGTAATTTTTGACCATTCACTGCCGTTCCATTTCCCGATGTACCGGTAATAAACATAATCTTCATCAGGGTCGGGACCGTTATAAAGACGCATAAAGGAGCCGGCTATATAAACGTCAGTGCCTTCGCAAGCAATATCGTACACAGTTCCACTTGTTCCATAATTAAGCGATGACCAATTTGTACCATTCCATCTTGCGATATAATTTGCCGAGACACCATTGATTGCTGTAAAATTACCACCGGCATAAAGATTTCCGGCATTATCAAATTTC
>CAZEXO010000010.1:0-10898 GCA_964516545.1 uncultured Melioribacteraceae bacterium | reverse complement strand
TGAGTGCCATCCCATTTTGCAATGTTGTTTGCCTCAACACCGTCTATTTCGGTAAATTCACCGCCTACGTAAACGTCGGTACCGTTTACGGCAATTGCCATAATTTGACCGTTTGCACCAACTCCTGAGCCGACAGTATGCCAGTTAGTTCCGTCCCACTGAGCAATAGTATTTGCAGCAATACCGCCGATTTGAGTAAAATTTCCACCGGCATACATGTTTCCGGAGTCGTCAAAAATAACTTCGCGAACATCATCGTTTGCGCCTCCGTTCATCTCAAACCATTGGTAAGGCTGAGCCTTAATATCGGTTTGAATATTTATGATAAATAATAACACTGCTATAAAAATTCCTGTAAATCTTTTCATTTGATTTGTCCTCAGTAGATTAAATTTATTCTCAATAAGTATATGTTGTCCCGGTAGTTTTTTATATAGCTCAGGTATAATACACCCGTAAAAGTGAAAGATTATCCTTCAAAACATATCCCCTGGCGCCGGCTTTTTCAGCTTCCGCGCGCAGATTTATGTCATCAAATTCAGTCACCATGATAATTTTTGCCGAAGGGAAGGATTTGACAATTTCACGCGTCGCTTCTATTCCATCCATCACAGGCATTTTAATATCCATTAACACAAGGTCAGGAGAAAAGGAATCGTATTTCTCCACCGCTTCCTGTCCATTTGAAAATTCTACAATATCTATGTTCCTTCCAATAAAATAATGGCGCATGAATCTTCTCATTTGGACATTATCGTCAACAATCATTATTGTCATATTTGTTTATCACTGAAATTTAGTATGCCGAATATGACCAATAGTAAAAAAAAATAGTATCGGAGTGACTCTTCATTTTTTATAGGGGGAAACACCTATATAAAGTTTCAGTAGGATTTATTTACCGTTTATCGAATAAATCTTACCGACTCCGCAGACTCATTTTCCTGAAGAATTTTTTTAACTTGGTAAATGATTTTTAAGAAAATAAACTGAATAAAAAAGCGGAAGTACAATTTCACCTCCGCTTTTTCCAGATAAAGATTCAGCTTCTTATTTCATTAAAATCATTTTACGAATTTCTTTTATATTATGACTACCGGAATTAACTATAAACACCGAGAAATAAATTCCGCTGGCAAAGTTTTCAGCATTCCATTTCTTTTCGTAATATCCGGGTGATTGTTGTTCATTAACAAGTGTCGCTACTTCGTTGCCGAGTATGTCGTAGATTTTCAGCGACACATTTCGGGACGCATGGTATGCGTCCCCTACATCAGGGATACCATAGCGAATTGTTGTGTTCGGGTTAAAAGGATTCGGATAGTTCTGGAAAAGTGCATAATCATCGGGTATTCCATCGAGTTGTTCAGTTCCGGTAGGATCTGTTTTTACCTTTATGGTTACAGTCATTTCAGATTCCCCTCCATCCGCATCGGTTACAATTATTTTAATCGATACATCTCCCTTAAATCCGTTCTTTGATGTAAGCGTCGCAATTCCATTCTTTATGTTAATCATTGCATTTACCGAGTCAGGTTCCGCTTCAAATGAAAATGTAAGAAGAGAATCCGGCGTTTCAACATCGTAGGCATTTTCGAATAAATTTATTGTTTCCGAGCCTGTATAAACAAATTCAATTTCTGAAGGTATTCCATTCAATACCGGTAAATCATTTACGGGAAGAATCGTCAGATAAAGAATTGAATCGATTTCCGATTCGTCGTCGCTGATGTTCAGTTTTGTTCTGATACGTCCGAAATAATTTTCTTTACCTTTCACAATCCAGGCGGTATCTCCCGAAGGAATGCAGGTTAATGAATCGCTCATAGCGGTAATTTTTATTACGAGAGATTGTAAATCATCATCAGGGTCAATAATGTATTTGTAGAGACTATCAATCAGCAGTATATACTCGGTATCTTCAGGGAAACTAATTTTAGGAAGTTTGGTCATGTAAACCGGGTCATTTATTCCTTGTACTGTGAAAGTAAAAGTATATAAATCGGATAGACTTCCATCATCATCCTTTAATCTGAATTTAAACTGGTCGTAAGGTAATTCGTCTCCATTATGTATGTATTTTATTTTCCCGTTAGAAATATCATTTTGAACAAAAGTAAAGCCGGAATCAGAACCGGAAATTGAGTTATTCAATAATATTCCATATGAAGGCATCTGTTCAATAATATAAGAAATGGCGTAAATGCTGCCATCGTCGCCGGCTTTAAGACTCATATCGCTGAAAATAAATTCACCACCTTCTGTAATGAATGCGCCTGTATTCACGGCAGCATAAGGTGCAACATTATTAACTAGTTCTGTAATATTAATATTCCTTGTAACAATATTACTATTACCCATCCCACCGCCGCCGTCATTAACCAAAAAACTAATCTCGCGGACTAAAGTATTCGGAGTTCCGTTCGTATTGCGGTATCCAATGCTTAGTAACGCCGTTTGATAATTTTCAACGGTAGAAGAGCCGGTAAGGGTTAATAATCCCAATTCCGAATCCCAAACGCCCGTTATTCCATTTTGATTTGTGAAAGTTAATTCGTCTTCTGTGCTTAAGTAATTATTTGTAATTCCAATTATTGCCGAAGCAAGGTTAACATTATCCTGGTCAATTACTGTCAATGTGTTTGTTATGGGAATTGAACCTGAACCTACAAAATAATCCAATGCAGTTTCTTCAATATCATTTAAAACCGGCGCGTTATTCACCGAGGTTATATTAATTCTTCTTGTAACAGTATTGCTGTTATATTCTCCGTCATTAACCGTGATACTTATTGTTCTCTGTAATGTACTCGGCGAGTAGCTGGTGTTGTAAAAAGTTATGCTTCTGATTGCAGTCTGGTAATTTGCTCTCATTACATTTCCGGTTAAAGTCAGCGTCCCGGTTGCAGCATTCCATGCAGCGGTTATTCCGTTCTGATCCACACAAAACAGAAAATCCTGACCGATCTGATAATTACCCGTTATACGTACAATGGCGCTTACAAAATTTGCATCATCTGCATCGGCTACCGTTATTGTACTTGTAACCGGCACTATACCCTGTCTTTCGGTATAATTTATAGCGGCTCCTTCAATATCTGCAAGAACCGGGGCATTTGGGTTCACAATTGTTGTAACAGAATCAATAGCTGATACTCCGCCATTTACTGTTTCCAACTGGAAGTAATATTTTGTTAGTCCCGTTAATTCAGTAACAGCGGCGCTCACTGCAGTTCCGGGTCCGTCTACCGCTGTTGCAGTAAAAGTTCCGGTTTGCATATTAAGGTTTTCTATATCGGTTCCATAAGCAAAACGATAATTCACTTGTTGATCACGCGCAATCAGCGAAGTAATTTTTCCGTTTAAGGTCATTGAGTTTGAAGTAACCAAGGTGGGTGCAGAAGTAGTCGGCATAATCTGTAGTGATGCAAAACCCGGATTTATATAACCAATCTGAAAATGATCCCCAATCGTATCTTCTCCTTCACTAACAAGTGTGTATGGACGGCTTAAATAAATATCCCAAAGGTAATTCTCTATGGTTACAATTTGACTACTGTTTGCAGCAAGCGTATAACTGTGCTCTATTCCTTCGCCATTGTCTAATATTATTGTGTGAGCAATATTGTCATTGTTCTGCAGCTCGAACGTAGCTGTTGTTTCATCAGCAGATATAGGTTCAACAGTAACCCAATCATTGCCCTCCCAGGTATAGTCACAATGGGAAACCACTTGATAGACTTCATCCTCAAAATCCACTTCAAGATCGGAACCGTTTACAGTAACAACTTCCACAATACCATTTGCAGGTATGGTAATTTCTTCTGATAAATAATCCGCCACTAGAGTAATCGTTATTGCTGAACCATTGTTGTTTTTTAGTCTGTATAATTGTCCTTCTCCGTTATTTACACTTCCCTGAGCATATACTTGGACATTATAAATAGGCAGCGGATCATCTGTGGAATATTGGTTATTAGCAGAAAGCTGTTTAAACAATGAAATCCCATTTATATAAAACGCGGCGACAGCATATTTATAGGTGTTAGTTATATGCTGAGTTACTAAAGGTGTCAAATCCAAAGACCCGTTTAGATCGAGTGAAGAATATTGAATATTTATAACATCATTAACATCGCCATTTGAACCCTCTATATTTTTACCGTTAGTAATGTCAAAGTTTGCATGTGCCGCATGATCATTGTATGTGGGAATAATTTCAATCCAACGAATCGGATCGGGATTAACTATAAAAGGCATATCGCTGCTGTAATAAGTTCCCTGTGCGGTTACCATTCTTAACCGGCAATGGTAGTAATTCAAATTATAAGAAGTAGAAGTATGACTTACTTCAAAGGAATAACTAACAGCAGAAGCCGCAGAACCATCAAGCGAAGCCGGCGAGGCAGCGACTGTATTGCTATACTCGGCAGAGTTGCCATACTCAAAATAGATTTCGCATGGTAAACCATCGGGATTTACAAACCCATTCAACCTAACATGATAATGTATTGTGGCAGGGTCAGAATAATTCTGCAGAGTAATTGTTGGTTGCAGCGACTGCACAATCGGTGTTTGAGCATAAAGCTGCTGCACAAAAAATAGCATCAAAAGTGTTAATAGTTTTTTCATCGTTCTGTCTCTTTTATATTAAAATATATTCATTGAACCATTTTGCATAGTTAATTTTTTATCAGGATAGAAATTGTCCCTCACTTACCATTATTGCATTATTATTAATTCACGCAATTCAGTTGTTGAAAGATGATGATTCCAAATAAAAATTTGTATCGGGGGAACTCTTCATTTTTATAGGGGGAAACACCTACCAGGTAAAAGTAAATTGGCAGAAAATTAATTAATTTATTCAGCATGAATAGTGGATTATCAAAGAATTGAGAGAAGCAGGTAATTGTGAAATACGCGGTGAAAATTAGGAAAGAATGTGAGTTTTATTTTCAATTGCAAACTTCAACAAGGAATTACTTCCGTGCAGATTTAATTTCGCGCAAATATTCGAGCGGTGATTTTCCACTGTTTTGTAGCTTATGAATAATTCTTCGGCTATTTCTTTACTTGTTTTGTTTTCGGCAATGAGAGACAAAACCCGTCTTTCCATAGCCGTAATGTTCTTAATAATATTTTTTGCAGATTCATTTTTTTCATTTTTCTCAATTAAAAATCCGGAGATGCTTGGCGTAATGTAGTGTTTACCTTCAGCAACTGATTTGATCGCAGCAATAAGATCATTCGCGGCATTATCTTTTAATACGAATCCTTTTACGCCGAGATTTATCACTTCGTTGAAAATGTCAACATCAGAATACATTGTAAGAATTATTATTTCAACAGGAATCTTTTTCTTTCTTAATGAACGTACCACCTCAATCCCATTGCAGCCGGGCATATCAACATCGAGTACGGCGACTTTTGGTTTGAGTTTTTCAATAAGTGATATTGCATCAGGTCCTGTGCCGGCTTCACCTAACAATTGCATCGAATTGTGTGCAGAAATCCTTGAGCTTAATCCATCCCGGAAAATCGGATGATCGTCTGCTATAACTATCGATATTTTTTCTTCTTTTTCCATTTTTCCCATGTCAATATATGGAAATCAATTTTTACCTGTTAGTGTCGGTAAAGTAATTTTAATTTTTGTTCCTTTGCCCGGAGACGAATCAATTTCCATTTCGCCTTTTAAAAACATTGCCCGCTCTCTGATGCCAATCAGACCAAATCCGTTTTTTATACTTTTGGGATTTTTCTCATCTGCTATAAATCCTGTGCCGTCATCCTGAATAAGAATTAGTACTCCAGCCTCTTCTTTTGAAATAGTTAAGACAACCGATGTTGCCTGAGAGTGTTTGAGAATATTGTTTATTCCTTCCTGAATCATACGATAAATGTTAATCTCGGAATCTTTTGGGAAGACGTTGTCAATTTCGTCAATGAACATTTTAAAATTAATTCCCGAAGAGGATTGTACCCGGGTTACAAGTGAATGGATCGCTTTTGTTAATCCGATTCTGTCAAGATGGAATGGACGAAGATTATAAGTTATTTCGCGCACCTCGTTTATTGCCTGCGATGAAAGAGAAGAAATCTCATCGAAATGCTGACGTACGGAATTTTCATCATTAATATTTTCAATCGCAAGAATGGATCTGTTTTTTATTATCAGTAATTCCTGCCCCAGACTGTCGTGTAACTCACCGGCTATTCGTTTCCGTTCTTCTTCCTGTGAACTAATCAGGTTTTGCGCGAATTGTTCTTTTATGGCTTTTTCATTTTGTATTGCTTTATTCGCTATTTGCTGATTTTTAATTGCTACTTCCTGAGATGTAATAACCTGTTTATTCATTCGTACATAATGAGAAATAATTATCCAACCCAGAAAAAGGAATAAAAAGATTCCCCCAAAATTCAGGTAACTTGAATGATTCGCTCCGATCTGATATACAACATCATAATAGTATTTAATGATTTCCAGGATTACAAATAGGGTATAACCGTTAAGTGCAAATAAAAGAATTCTCGTTTCGCGTTTAAGAATCCGAAAACTTTTTATGCTGTACCAGAAAAAGACCGGGACAAAAAGACTAATTAATAAATAAAACGGAAGTGTGAGTGCAACATGAGCCGGTTGAAAAATAATTTCAACTATCGTCATAACAATTGAGTATACGATAATCAGTTGCCAAATACGATGGAATATTTGTTTATAGGGAATAGCAATGGTTTCTTCCACAATCATCACAAAGCCTATTGCACTTGTATACATCGAGAGATGGCTTATATAGTACAAAGTCAATGGTGCATTTAAAATTAACAAACTGATCGGAGGATTATTCGAAAACAAAAAAAGACCCAGGCTAATAGGTGTAATTATCATTCCAAGGTTGGATTTTATATCTTTTATCAGGAAGGAAAAAAACAAAAAAAACATTCCCACAGCAAAAAAACCCAGTGTTGAAATGAAATCACCAAGATTATTCGTTATTAGATAAGTAAACAAATTTTTGCCGGAGCCGAATTTTACTTCGCCCGAAATTCCGATGCGGTGTGTATCGCACCTTATATGTATCGTAAGAATTTTATCGGGGTAATTATCCGGTAGTTCAATCAGATGCCATATCCATCCCCGGAAAGGAAGTTTTTCTTTTGCATCTACCTCACCGAACTTATATATCAAACTATCACCAACAAAGACTTCCATATAATCTCTAATGAAATCAATTAGTATTGCCGGTCCGCTAATATGTTCTTCAGGAAGTTTTGTTTGAAGCCAAAGATGTGTCTGATCCTCTTTCTCGGCAAGTTCAGCTCTTTCAGTTTTTTGCCAACCGGTATCCTGTAAATCACCACCTAACCAAAGAGGTTTACCATTTTTATCAAGCGGAGAGTTACCCCACCTGTAGTTCCAATTGCCTTCGAGGTAATAAACAGAATTTGTTTTATTCCATCCGATATTATTTTGGGCAATAAGGGGAACAACCCATAAGGTCAGTAAAACAGCCAACAAGCAATGTCTAGAATATTTTTTCAATTTCTGATTCGATTTCGGATACGCAGCGATAAAAATATAAAGGAAGGAATAAATAAGCAATCATGATTTCCTTATATACCTCTTTTATTGTTGGTAGTCACAAATTAAACATCAATCGCCATTTATTTCGCCATGAAAATTTTTATTACCTTAAAGAATGATCCAAACAATTCTTGTGTTTTTAACCGGGAAGAAATTGTTTCTGAATATCGGATGAGCAGCTGTAATGACTATCGCTATCTTCTCTTATTTCATTTTCCCGGTTTGAATTTTTGGAAATCAACTTTTATACTTTATTACCGGTAATGTAATCTTAATTTTTGTTCCTCTACCCGGAGCAGAATCAATTTCCATTTCGCCTTTTAAAAACATTGCCCGCTCTCTGATGCCAATCAGACCAAATCCGTTTTTTATACTTTTGGGATTTTTCTCATCTGCTATAAATCCTGTGCCGTCATCCTGAATAAGAATTAGTACTCCAGCCTCTTCTTTTGAAATAGTTAAGACAACCGATGTTGCCTGAGAGTGTTTGAGAATATTGTTTATTCCTTCCTGAATCATACGATAAATGTTAATCTCGGAATCTTTTGGGAAGACGTTGTCAATTTCGTCAATGAACATTTTAAAATTAATTCCCGAAGAGGATTGCACCCGGGTTATAAGTGAATGGATCGCTTTTGTTAATCCGATTCTATCAAGCTGGAACGGACGAAGATTATATGTTATCTCCCGTACCTCATTAATTGCCTGGGATGAAAGATCAGAAATCTCGTTAAAATGTTGACGAACCGAATTTTCATCAGCAATATTTTCAATCGCAAGAACAACTCTGTTTTTTATGATGAGTAGTTCCTGACCAAGACTATCATGCAACTCCCCGGCAATTCTTTTTCTTTCCTCTTCCTGCGATTTGATTAAATTTTGTGCAAAGTTTTCCTGAATAACTTTTTCGTTTCTGACCGCTTCATTCGCCAATATCTGATTCTTTATTGTTTCTTCCTGCAAAAGAACAACCTGTTTATTCATCTTAACATATCGAGAAATACTCTGCCAGGTAAGAAATCCAAAAAACACTATCCCTCCATAATGAATAATATGCGCATCAATCGAAGCCCATTTATTAAAAAGTATATTGTGAAAATACCATAACACTTCAACCAAGCCGAATATAGCATAAACAACAATTGTGAGAAGTAATACTTTTTGTTCTTTATTTATGATTCGAAAACTTTTCGCGCTACTCCAGAAAAGAATTAAAATGGAGATCATGATAAAAATGAAAAACGGGGTGATCAGGAGCTGATGCTCAGGCTGAATCACAATATCAATAAAAGTCATGATCACAGCGTAAATTATCTGCAGTTGCCATAATCTGCGTATTAATTTTTTATATTTATCGGCTACTATTATCCCCAAAAATAAAGTGAATCCTATGACGCCTGTATACAAGGAAATATGATAAGTAAAGTAAATAAATGTTGGCGCGTGAATTATTAATTGAGTTAAATTCGATTCGGTAAGTGTCCAGACACCCATTGAAATCTGGGCAATAACCAGTCCTTTGTTCGCGCTTAATTCACCAATAGAAACAAAAAGTAATAGCGATATTAATCCGGCAATAACAAAAATGAATCCAAGAATACTTCTTACAAGATTTTCATCAATGATGTTATAAATAAATGTTTCATTCGATCCCAACTGCACAGCGCCTTTAATTCCGGCAAATCCATTTGATGATTTAACATGGAGAGTCAGAATTTTTCCTGCAAAATCTTTCGGAAGATTAACGATATGCCATTCCCATCCGTGCGGAGCGGCTTTTTTATCTGATGAAAAATCAGCGGTCTGATAAATCAAATCTTTGCCGATATACACTTCAAGAATATCAATAACGTAACCTATAAAAATCGACTGTCCGTGCAGCTCAATATCAGGCAGAGTTGTCCACATCCAAAGTTCATCATAGTCTGATAATCTTTCAATCCGGGCGGGAGATTCGATCTTATGCCATTGAGTATCAATAGATGTGGAGTTCAGCCATACCAATGGCTTTTCAACATTACCTCTGACATAACTCCAGTCATTAACAAGGTCATAAACAGATTCTAAATCATTTTGTGAATTGAAATCACGTGAAATTATTGTGGAGTTAATGAATAAAAAAAGGCATAGATAAATTAGGAAATATAATGTGACTTTCAATATAAAATGTTACCCACGAAGTTCTTTGTTATGATCAAATATAATAACAATAGAAGTAATGAGCATCATATTTTGATTGCCCAATTTCCCGGGTAAAAAAAGGCAGGAATAACACCTGCCTTTTTCGAAGATTATTTTATCAATAACATTTTCTTAATTTGCTTAAAATCTCTGTTCTGTGATTTTGCTGCTAGAACATAGAAATAAATTCCCGAAGCAATATCAATTGCATTCCAGTTATATTCATAATATCCGGCATTTTGTTCTGAATTAATTAATGTAGCAATTTCTCTCCCGAGCACATCATAAATTTTCAGACTTACTTCACTTGCTTCCGGCAGTCCGAATTTTATTTTTGTTACCGGATTAAACGGATTGGGATAGTTCTGGAATAATGCGTAGTCTTCAGGTATACCATCTAATCGTTCAATTCCCGTTATATCTGACTTTACAGTCACATTAATAATTCCTTCAGCGCTTCCTCCGTCTTCGTCGGTTACTTTAACTGTAAGCAATGCATCTCCGATGAATCTTCCAACCGATACAACGGTAGCTATAAGTGTTTCGTAGTTAAACGAAACATTTACCGAATCGGGTTCGGAAGAGAATGAAAAAACAAGCAACGAATCCGGTGATTCAACATCACTCGCCGTTCCGTTTAAGTCTATTGTTGCCGAGCTAGTTTGTTTAAACTCGACACTTGCCGGCAATCCGGTTAAGACAGGTAAATCATTTACCGGATTGACTGTAATGTTGCCAGTTGTATCAATTGTAACTTTTCCATCATTCACAGTAAATGAAAACTCACCTGTTCCAAACCAGTCTTCCGTACAATTAGCATGGAACGAATTGCCAGATTCGGATACTTCAATATTTTCACAGAGTGAAGAAAATGTAATTGAGAGCAAACTATCAGGATCATCGGGATCATTAATATATCCAAGCAGCATAGATCTTGTGATTACATACTCTTCATCTTCATCCATAACAAAATTTGGTTTTCCTGTAAAGGTCGGAGGATCATTAATGCCGATTATCGTAATCACAAATGCCTGTTCTTCACTTAATCCACCATCGCCATCTCTGACGACAAATTTGAATGAATCTGCCGCAGCTTCGCTTCCGTCATGTGTATACTTTACTGCTCCGT
>CAZEXO010000009.1:19680-37845 GCA_964516545.1 uncultured Melioribacteraceae bacterium | reverse complement strand
TTGGTAAAAATAATACAGGTAAAACATCATTTCTTACTTTATTTTATAAATTTTTAAATAAAAGAGGTTTTTCTTTTGAAGATTTCAATTTAAAATTGCAAAAAGATATTGAAATTGCGTTAAAAACCAAAATAGATGAAAATAACTATATGTTAATCGGCAAAGTGGACATAGACGAATTAAATGAATTGCTCGGCGAAGAATTTTCTTCTGAAAGCGATGATTATGATACTGTCGGCGGTTTCATTCTGAACCAGGCTGGTAATATTCCCGAAGCGGGTTACAAGTTCACAAAAAACGGGTACTCGTTTACTGTGAAAGAGATCATCAACAGAAGAATTAGAAAAGTACTCGTTACAAAAATTTCTGAATAAAAAAATCCATGATAAAGAAAGGATGTTTCTTACTTATATTTAGCTTTGTTTTTATTGCTGGTGTTGGATATTATCTTTGGCAAAAATACAATGATGATATATTAGATGAAGTTAAAAAGCGTATTGTAACACTGGCAATTGAAAATCTTAATGATGAAATATTAGATATAAATGAGAATATCAACGCCGATTCACTTAAAAATATATATACGGATATCATTCTTGATAAAGTAAAAAATATTGACGTCGCAGAATTAAATGACTACATGAAAGAGTTGGTTAACAAAATATCGAATGAAATAAAAGATCATAAAACCGATTTAAGAACTATTGAAGAGATTATAAAAAGTTATGAAAGATAATCGCAGGACTGAAATTAAAGTTGGTTTAATGACGCTTATCGGGATAATTGTGTTCCTTTTAATACTCGTATGGGCAAAAGGAATAGATTTTTCTGATAACAAAATTTATGCTCTTGTAGAATTTAATAATGTTGCCGGACTTGAAATTGGCGATGCAGTCATGGTGAACGGAGTAAAAAAAGGTAAAGTCAACGATATAAAACCAAACAAAAATATGGTGATAGTTCATCTTACGCTTGATGAAGGTACGCAGATATATGATGATGCCCAATTTTCAATCATGATGCTTGACTTAATGGGAGGTAAAAAGGTTGAAGTTAATCCGGGTAATAATGGAATTTTTGATCCTGAGAAAATTCACACAGGAAAATTCTTAGGGGATATTTCAACCGCCATGGCTATGCTTAGTTCCGTGCAAGAAGATCTTGTAGCGATGACGCGTGAAATCAGAATTACGCTTGAAAAAACGAATGAAATTCTTAGTGATGATCAGTTTACTTTAGGATTACGGGAATCAGTGACTAAATTGAATCAGTTGATGGGAAGTCTGAATAAATTTATGAATGATAATAAAGATGATCTTGATACACTGATCGTTCATACAAAAACATTCGTTGGTAAAAGTAGGCAATTCATTGAAAACAATGATGAAAAGATGAGCAGATTTATTTCATCATCAACAGAAATTGTGGAAAACGCAAATACTCTGGTTAATAAATTAAATAATTTTGTAGATGATATTAATAAGCAGGAAAATAATTTCGGAAAGTTATTACATGACGAGACTCTATTTAATGACCTAAAAGAAATGTTGAAAAAAGTTGATGAGATGACTTCGGTTATTCTTGAGCAACTCCAAAACAACGGACTTAAGGTTGAAGCAGATGTAGATTTATTTTAAGTAACTTACCAGTTAAATGTATACAATTATTTTTCTTCCAGGAAAAAAATGATATTCGGAATTGGCATCGATATAATTGAAATTGAACGAATCAAAAAAAGTTATGAAAATTATGGCGAAGCTTTTCTTGATAAAATTTTCACGCAAAACGAAAAAGAATACTGTCTAAGCAAAAAAAATCTTTACCAGCATCTCGCTGCAAGATTTGCTGCAAAAGAAGCAATATCAAAAGCTCTTTCAACCGGATGGAGCCAGGGTTTTCGATGGAAAGATATTGAAATTTATAATGAACCCAGTGGATTGCCCAGAGCTATGCTTCATGGAAAACTTGCATCCTTTCTTGCCCAGGGAAAAGAACTTAAAATCACCATGAGTCATTCCGATCATTATGTGACATGTTTCGCGATTATTTACGGAAATGAGAATTAGAAAACTCTCCTCCAGTCTTCTCCACTCAATAGAATCTGCATCCATAATTAGCTATATTATGCTATTATTTTTTGCATTTTAAGGAAAGGTCAGGCGCTTTGAATGATAAAAGAGTAATCGTAGCAATGAGCGGTGGAGTAGATTCATCTGTTGCGGCCGCTTTATTACACGATCAAGGTTATGAAGTAATCGGTATTACCATGAAGACCTGGGGTTTTATGGAAGTTGGCGGCGCACCTAAACATGAATCAGGTTGTTGTTCGCTTGACGCGATTTTCGATGCGAAAAATGTTGCGCAAAAATTCGGTATTCCTCACTACACTGTAGATTTTACCAAAGCATTCGAGGATGAGGTAATAAATAATTTTGTAGATGAATACCTTAATGGAAGAACTCCTAACCCGTGCGTTATTTGTAACAGAAAAATCAAATGGGAAGAGCTTTTAAAAAAAGCTGATTCACTTGATGCAAAATATGTTGCAACCGGACATTATTCTTTAGTAGATCATGATGAAACATCTTTTCGTTACAGATTGAAACGCGGAGTTGATGTTCGAAAAGATCAATCATACGCCCTCTGGGGATTAACACAAGAAAGTTTGTCGCGAACTCTTTTTCCTCTGGGAAACTTTACAAAAGAAGAAATCAGACAGATGGCAGAAAATTATTCCCTGAAAACAGCAAAAAAGCCGGATAGCCAGGAAATATGTTTTGTTGCTGATGATAATTACGAACGTTTTCTTCACGAACGTATACCGGATGAGTTGCACAAAATTGAAAAGGGTGATTTAATATATAAAGAAAAAAAAATTGGTAGTCACAAAGGAATTCCATTCTACACTATTGGCCAACGTAAAGGATTAGGCGTAGCCCTTGGAAAACCCGTTTACGTAAAAAACATCGATAAAGAAAAAAACATTATTGAGATAGGTGATAAGGAAGACCTTCTGAGTTTTGATTTGCTTGCCGAAGATGTTAATTTTGTGAGCAAGGATAAAATTAATCCAGGTGAAGTTTTCTTTACTAAAATAAGGTATTCCGATAAAGCTGAACTTGCTGAAGTAACTGAATGTGGAGATAATTATTTTAGAATGAAATTTAAAAATGCCAAAAATGCTATCACTCCCGGACAATCGGTTGTTTTATATGACGCGGAAGGATATGTTATTGCAGGCGGCATTATTTCAAAATAAAATATAATTAATACTCTTCGGAGGATGTCTTCGGGAATTATGATTATAGTAACGGATCGTTGAATGCAAAGGTGCTTCTGTTAAACAGAAGTTATGAACCTCTTACAATCTGCAATGTAAAAAAAGCTCTCATCCTGATTTTTTTGGGCAAAGCTGAAATGGTAGAAAATTGCACTTCTAAGGTAGTTCATGCTGCTACAGATGAATATGCCTGGCCCAGCGTAATTCGACTTAACTCCTACGTGAGAGTTCCATATCGAAAAATTCTTTTAACCAGGAAAAATATTCTCAAACGTGACGGACATAAATGCGCTTATTGCGGTCGAGGCGATGTAACATTAACTATCGACCACATTATTCCTAAATCGCGTGGCGGCGAAGATACATGGGAAAACCTGGCAGCTGCCTGCACCAAGTGTAACAATCTGAAAGGAGATCGTTCAATTAATGAAGCCAACATGCAATTAAGAATCAAACCATACACTCCAAATCATATTCTGTTCATTAAGAATGCAGTAAACAGACTAGATAATAACTGGAAACCATATCTATTCCAGGATTCATAAATTAATCGGCAAAAATTTTTATTTTTTTCACTATCTTACACCTTCTTTAAAATCATAATATTGTTGGAATCCTGATAATTATGGCAAAAAAACGAATTTTAAGCGGTATGCGCCCTACCGGAAAATGTCACATCGGGCATTATGTCGGCGCACTTGAAAATTGGATAAAACTTCAGAATGAGTATGAAAGTTATCATTTAATTGCTGATTACCACGTGTTAACAACTGATCTTGATACTTCAAAAATCTATCAATACACGATTGATATGTTGATAGACTGGCTTTCATCAGGATTGGATCCCGAGAAATCGCCAATATTCAGACAATCACGAATTAAAGAACATTCCGAACTTTTTTTGATTTTCGATATGTTGATTACAAAAGCTCGTCTTGAAAGAAATCCGACTTTAAAAGAACAGGTTCGGGATCTAAATCTGGATAATATTACCATCGGTTATCTTAGTTATCCTGTTCTGCAAGCAGCTGATATTCTTCTTTATAAAGGTGATGCGGTTCCCGTGGGTGAAGATCAGGTGCCGCATGTTGAAATTACGCGTGAGGTTGCAAGAAAATTTAATAATCAATACGGAATTGTTTTTCCTGAACCCGAGCCCCTGTTAACAAAATTTTCAAGACTGCCTGGTTTGGATGGTGATATGAAAATGAGTAAATCGCTAAATAATACAATCTTACTTTCTGATTCACCGGAAGAAGTTTTTCACAAGTTAAAAAAAGCCGTTACTGATCCACAAAAAATCAGGAGAAACGATCCCGGCAGACCGGAAATATGCCTGATCTATACATATCACAAAAGATTTAATCCGGATGAAACTGAAGAAATTGCGAAGGATTGTCGTTCCGGTAAACTTGGATGCGTTGACTGTAAAAACAGATGCGCCTCAAAGATTAATGGATTTCTTCAACCAATCCTTGAGAAGAGAAATTATTATGAAAGTAACCCGGATCTGATAACCGATATATTGAATGATGGTGAGAATAAAGCCCGCGAAGTTGCTGTAGCTACGATGAATGAAGTCAGAGAGAAAATGAAATTAGGTTGAATGTGTACAAAGTTAAACTAGAACATTTCGAAGGTCCGCTTGATCTGCTTCTCTTTTTTATTAAGAGAGATGAGCTCGATATTTATGATATTCCGATTTCATACATCACCAAGGAATTCATTTCATATATTGGTTTGATTGGTAAATTAGATCTCGAAATCGCGGGTGATTTCATTCTGATGGCGTCAACACTTATGCAGATTAAAGCAAGAATGTTACTCCCAAGAGAAGTCGATGAAAAGGGAGAAGAAATTGATCCGCGCGCCGATCTTGTTAAAGCTCTTTTAGAATATAAAAGGTACAAAGAGGTAACTGAAGAGTTGTCTTATATGGAAGCAACTCAGCGCAACAGATATTACCGCGGTTATTTTAGCGAAGATGAAAAAGAAACTACAGTTGATTACTCAACTTTTCTGAAAAATATTACCATATACGATTTAATAAAAGCATTCAAGCAGGCAATACTTGACAGACCGAAAGAGGTCTTTCATGAAATAAAAAAAATAAATGTAACCATTGATGAACAGATGGTTTTTATTCTTGATAAAATTAAAGAAAAACCTGAAGTGAGTTTTCTGGAAGTGATTTACGAAATGCATGAAAAAATACGAATTGTTGTTACTTTTGTCGCGCTTCTTGAATTAGTAAAATCAGGAAAACTCGGTGTCAGAGAATCTTATAAATTTAACGACTTTGTTTTATACGGAATTGATAATGGACAAAATATATAATTCAGTAATTGAGGCGCTGATTTTTGCCTCAGACGATCCGATTTCTGATAAAGATATTATTAAAGCAATTAAAGAAATTGATGGCGAAGAAACAGAAATCACACCCGAAGATGTTGACCAGGTTGTGGAAGAACTGAATGGATACTATAACGGTGAAGACAAATCGTTTAATATTTGCAAAATTGCCAATGGTTATACTTTCTCCACAAAAACAGAATATGCAAAATATGTCGGGTTTTTGTCTTCAGAAAAAAGCAAAAGAAGACTCAGTCAATCTGCGTTGGAGACTCTTGCAATTATTGCCTATAAACAACCGATAACAAAACCTGAAATAGAATCTATCCGCGGCGTTAATTGTGATTACATGATAAACACATTGCTTGAAAAAAATCTTATTACAATTAAAGGAAGAGCGGAAACTCCCGGACGCCCTTTGCTCTATTCAACGACTGATGAATTTCTGAAATACTTTGGGTTGTATAAATTAGCCGATTTGCCTAAGCCTCGCGAGATTGAAGAAATAATGAAGGATGAGGATTTTATTGAGCAGAAACGAAGAATTATGATGAATGAAATTGAAGAAGTCGTGGAAAATGAAGTAAATGAGGAAGATGATGGCGCAGATCAGATTGAATAGGTACTTGTCGGAATGTGGAATTGCTTCACGCCGAAAATCAGATTTACTAATTGAAGAGGGAAGGGTATCCGTTGACGGAAAAATAATTCTTGACTTAGGCGTTAAGATTGAACCCAGTCTTCAGAAAATTTCTGTTGACGGTGAAACAATTAAACCCGAAAAAAAAGTTTATTACCTTTTGAATAAACCTCATGGAACTGTAACAACAACAAGTGATGAAAAAGCGCGTAAGACTGTTTTGAACCTAATAAAAACCAGGCATAAAATATTTCCTGTCGGCAGATTGGATTATGACACAACCGGCGTATTGTTTCTCACGAACGATGGCGACTTCTCAAATTTTGTCACCCATCCAAAAAATAAAGTCAAACGCATTTACCAGGTAACTCTTGACAGACCTTTGGAAATTGAACATCGTGAAAAATTAACAAATAATGTTATACTTGACGGAAGAAAAAGTAAATTCATCAAAATAGAATTCCCTGTGAAAGAATCATTTAAAATCGTTAATGTGACCTGTGAAGAAGGAAGAAATCATTTTGTAAAAAGAATGTTCTCGGTTTTTGGTTATCAGGTAAAAAAATTACACCGAATTTCTTACGCTGGAATTAAATTAGGCGGTTTAAAATCAGCTCAGTGGAGAGAACTGTCTGAGAAAGAAGTAAATAGTATTGTTAACCAAAAACATGAGCACGAGTAAAAATAATCACTTGGAGGAGACTAGTGGAAAATCTTGACAATAAGAATGAACAGAATATTCTGATTCAAAGACGTCATGAAGAGCTTGATGAGCTGAAGAAAAATAATGTAGAAACATTCGCTTATAGTTTTGATGTTGATTCTTATTCATCTGATATAAAAGATAATTATGAAAAATACGAGAGCAAGGATGTGAATATTGCCGGAAGAATAATGGCTTTAAGAAGAATGGGAAAAGCTTCTTTCGCACATATACAGGATAATAAAGGAAGAATCCAGTTTTATATAAAAAAAGATGATGTTGGCGAAGATTCTTACTCGGTTTTCAAACTTCTCGATATCGGCGATATTGTCGGGGTAACAGGCTATGTATTCAAAACAAAAACCGGTGAAATTTCAATTCATACAAAAGGGATGAAATTACTCTCAAAATCTTTACGCCCAATCCCGGTTGCGAAAGAAGAAATTGATGAGACAGGAAACAAAATTGTTCACGATCAATTCGTTGATAAAGAATTACGTTACAGACAAAGATATGTCGATCTGATTGTAAATCCGGAAGTAAAAGATGTATTCATAAAAAGATCGAAAATAATCACCGAACTTCGTAAGTATCTCGATGAGAAGGGAATTTTGGAAGTTGAAACACCGGTGTTACAACCGATGTATGGCGGAGCTTCGGCTCGTCCGTTCATAACACATCATAACGCGCTTGATATGCCGCTTTATTTGAGAATAGCCGATGAGTTGTATCTTAAAAGACTAATTGTAGGCGGTTTCGATGGTGTTTATGAAATATCCAAGGATTTCAGAAATGAAGGAATAGACAGAACGCATAATCCTGAATTTACGATGCTTGAAGTATATGTCGCTTATAAAGACTACGAATGGATGATGAAATTTGTTGAGAATATGGTTTATGATGTATGTATGAACGTTTTCGGAAAAACTGAATTCGAAGTTGAAGGGCAGACTATAAATTTCAAACCGCCATGGAATCGTGTTTCAATGGCTGACGAAATTAAAAACGCAGTCGGTTTGGATGTTGTTGCTTCCTCGGTTGATGATTTGAAAAAGAAAGTAAAAGAAATGCATCTTGAAACAATAGGTAACGAAAATAAAGG
This sequence comes from uncultured Melioribacteraceae bacterium, assembly GCA_964516545.1. Lineage (GTDB taxonomy): Bacteria > Bacteroidota > Ignavibacteria > Ignavibacteriales > Melioribacteraceae > JAHISV01. The sequence goes on along the minus strand of CAZEXO010000009.1, from coordinate 29,768 downwards.
ACAATTAATTGATCTGATATTTGAAGAAGCAATTCAGCACAAACTAATTCAGCCTACTTTCTTGATTGATTATCCGATTGAAATTTCTCCGCTCGCAAAAAAACACAGATCAAAGGAGGGATTGGTTGAAAGATTTGAAGGATTTGTTGTCGGACGTGAAATATGTAATGCCTTCAGTGAATTAAATGATCCGATTGATCAGCGTGAAAGGTTTGAAGAACAGAAGAGAAACCTTGAAGCCGGCGACGAAGAAGCTCAGCAACTTGATGAAGATTTCCTCCGTGCCCTGGAATACGGATTACCGCCAACCGCCGGATTAGGAATTGGCATTGATCGTTTGACGATGTTACTTACAAATCAGTCATCAATCAGAGATGTGATTTTATTCCCGCATATGAGACCTGAAAAGAAAGAATTGTAACGGCACATTCATGATTAGTGAAGAAATAAAACTATTTCCATATTTTGATACATTCCCGAAAATCGGTGATGAAGTTTTTCTGGCATCAGGGGTAAAAATTATTGGCGATGTGCAAATCGGGAATTATTCAAGCGTTTGGTATAACACTGTTATCAGAGGTGATGTGAATTTTATCAGGATCGGTGAATTCACAAATATTCAGGATCTATGTATGCTCCATGTGACAAACAAAAAATATCCCCTAGTTATTGGAAATAGTGTTACAATCGGACACAGCGCAACTTTGCACGGCTGTGTACTACATGATAATTGTTTTATCGGGATGGGTGCTGTTTTACTTGATAATTCACTGGTTAATAAAAACAGTATGGTTGCAGCAGGAGCGGTTGTTAAAGAAGGTTTTATTGTTCCCGAAGGAAAATTAGTGGCTGGTGTTCCGGCAAAAGTTATCCGTGATCTTACTGATGATGAAATAAAAGCAATTGCTGATTCAGCTTTGCGTTATGCTGATTATTCAAAAATTTCTGTCGATTCCCTGAGATACTCCGCTAATACTTTAAAGGAAGAAGATGAAAAATCTTAATGTGCTTAGCGATGACGGGATAGTTATAAAAAAGATAGTCGTACATCGACTAGTCGCTAAATTAAAAGAAACACTTAATTTTAAACTGGAAAATCTTCTGATTGTTTTTGTTAATTCGAATAGTATCCTGAAAATTAACAAGCAATATTTGAAACATAATTATACAACTGACATAATTACCTTTAATTATTCAAAAGAAAGTAATATGTTTGACGGCGAAATTTATATCTCTGTTTTAGATGCGCAAAATAACGCGAAGAGATATAACGTTACACTAAACAGTGAAATAATTAGGTTGATTATTCACGGAATTTTACATTTATTGGGTTACGACGATATCGACAGGAAGGATAAACTCGTTATGAAAAAAATGGAAAATCTTCTTGTTGATAAATTATATAATTTTGATAAAAATAATATTATACATGTATGACCGGTAAAGTTGTTGAAGCATTGGCTAAAATACTTGAGGGATTGAATAAAAACTATTCACTGGAAGAGGTTAGCACTCAGTTAAGAGGTCAAAAAGAATTTGATCAGTCAACATTAAGCGCTGCCTTTAGTCTTGTTTTTGATAAGGTACTGAGTAAAAAGACTTACAAAAAAAAGAATCAAAAGAACTCAAATAAATTCAGAATGCTGACCAAAGATGAAAGAGAATTTATTGGAATTGAAAACCTCAATTACATAACCTATCTTATTAACATTGGTTTGATGGACACAGTTGACCTTGAAATGATTCTTGAGCAGATAATGATGTTTCCTGATGACTCAATAACGCGGGATGATATTAATTGGATTATCATGATATCCCTCATAGAATTTGATTTGGAAATCCCACCGGGAAGTAGAGTATTATTATATTCATCCGATACAATTAATTAAAAGGTAGTTACTGATGAGCAAAGATCTTGTTTTGGTAGAGTCGCCCTCGAAAGCAAAAACTATAAATAAATATCTTGGTAAAAAATATACGGTAGAAGCAACTGTCGGGCATATTAGAAATTTACCTAAATCATCTCTCGGAATCGATATTGAGAATGGATTTATTCCTAATCTAAGAACAATAAGAGGAAAAGCTGATGTCGTAAAACGAATTAAAAGTCTTGCCGCGAAAGCCGACCGTGTATTTATAGCAACTGACCCCGACCGCGAAGGAGAGGCAATAGCTCAGGATATTGTTGAGGTAATTGAATCAAAATCCAACGCAGAAATTAAGCGCGTACTGTTTCAGGAAATAACCAAAACCGCCGTTAAAAAGGCTATGGAATCACCTCAGGAACTTGATTTTCACTTAGTGCAATCGCAACGCGCCCGACGTGTAATGGATAGAATTATCGGTTACAAAATTAGTCCATTCTTGTGGAATGTTATGGCTGATACAACCGGAAGTTCATTATCAGCCGGACGAGTTCAGTCGGTGGCTTTACGTTTAATTTGTGAACGTGAAGAGGAAATTGAGCAGTTCATTAAAACAGAATACTGGTCAATTACTGCTGATTTTCTGACGGATAACAAAGATACATTTCAGTCTAAACTCTATTCAATCAGTGACAGAATTGTTAAGGTTCAGCCGAATCCTGAAATGACTGAAAAAGAGTGGTCAACATTTAACAAAAAAAATATTGCGATAACTAACGAAGAACAAGCACTTGAGATTTTTAATGACATAAAAGCCAACACGAATTTCATTATTAATGATATCCAAAGTAAAGAGTCGAAACGTAATCCATTCCCTCCGTTTATAACAAGTACATTGCAATCCGAAGCATCAAAAAAACTGAGATTCAGACCGCGTCAGACCATGAAAGTGGCGCAGTCATTGTACGAAGGTATTAATCTTGGGAAAGAAGGCTTAACAGGATTGATTACTTATATGAGAACAGACTCAACAAGATTGAGCGAAGAGGTAGTGAACGAAGCAAGAGAATTCATCGATTCAACATTCGGAAAAGAATATTTACCCGAAAAACCAAGAGTATACTTAACGAAGAACAAAAATGTCCAGGATGCGCATGAAGCAATCAGACCGACATCAATGAAATATACTCCGGAATTCGTAAGAGAATTTTTAGATGATAATGAATTTGCGTTGTATGAATTAATCTGGAAAAGATTTATATCCTGTCAAATGGAATCAGCGCAATTAGAAACCACCACAATCTCGATAACAGCAGATAAATACATATTCCGAACTTCCGGAACGGTGGTTAAATTTAACGGTTTCATGAAGATATATGATGAAGAAAAAGAAGAAACCGGAAATAACGGAACGAATGGTAATCAATATTTACCTTCTGGATTAGGAGTAAATAAAAAAGTTGATTTGAAAGAACTTTTCCGAAACCAACATTTTACGAAACCTCCGGCAAGATACTCGGAAAGTACGCTTATTAAAGAGTTGGAAAGTAATGGAATTGGGCGCCCGAGTACTTTTGCATTAATTATTGGAACGTTGCAAGACAGGGAATATGTTATTCAGGTAGAAGGCAGAAAATTTATGCCAACAAATCTTGGTAAAAAAGTGAACCAAATCCTGATCAACAATTTTCCCAACATAATTAATGTGGCTTTTACAGCTAAAATGGAGAATGAACTTGATCTTGTTGCATCAGGTGAACTTAATTACAGGAATATGCTGAACGATTTTTATCTTCCGTTTTCTGAAGCGCTGGAAGAAGTTCACGACAAAATTGAAAAAATTAAATGTGACAAATGCGGTTCGGATATGGAAATTAAAATTGGAAGGTATGGGAAGTTTTTAGCATGCACAAATTACCCTGAATGTAAGAATATAAAATCATTGAAATCTGTAAACAATGAAAATAAAGAACCTGAATATACCGGCGACACATGCCCAGAATGCGGATCAAGGACGATTTTCCGTGAAAGCAGATTCGGCAAATTTATTGGTTGTGAAAAATATCCTGATTGCAATTATACAAAACAAATTACTACTGGAGTAAAATGCCCGAGATGTAAGGAGGGTGACGTCGTTACACGCAGATCAAAAAAAGGGAAATTTTTCTTCGGATGCAGCCGATATCCTGATTGTGATTATGTAAGCTGGACAAAACCTGTCTCAGAAGAAAAAGCTGAATGACATGTTGATAATAGTAAAAAAATCAATTAGTTTTTAGCTCAATGACGGGATTAAAAATAAATAACCTGATCCGTGATTATATGGTTGAACTCTCCGGAATAAGAAGAGCTTCTGATAAGACGCTGGTTGCTTATACAGCCGATCTTGATGAATTTGAAAAATTTCTAACAAGTAAAAATATTGAGCATCCTCAAAGTATAACCGGAAAAATAATCCGACATTATCTTGTACACCTGAATGAAAAAGGACTAAGCAAAACCAGTATTTCGAGAAAACTTTCTGCATTGAGAGGTTTTTTTAAGTATCTCACAAGAAATGAAATCATAAAAGAAAATCCCACTTCTGAGATCAGTAACCCCAGAACAAGGAGAAAACTTCCGGATATTCTGGGTGTTGACGATTACCAAATTTTGCATAAACGTATCGAAGAGATTTCAGGGAACATAGAGAAAACAAATTTAGTTAAAGGAATATTCGAATTATTATACGGTTGCGCACTCCGTGTATCTGAGTTATGTCAGCTGACCAAAAATGATATTCAAATGGAGAAACAAATAATCCGGGTAAAAGGGAAAGGTTCGAAAATACGCATGGTCCCGCTTGGTAATAAATCAAAAAAAATAATAGAGGAGTATTTTAAGACTTCTGAATGGAATGATAGGAATGAACTATTTTTAACTCCAGTAGGAAGTCCAATCAGTCCCAGATATGTTCAAAGACTGGTAAAAAAATACTTATCACTAGTTACCGACATTAATAAAAAGAGTCCACACGTATTAAGGCATACGGCTGCAACACATATGCTTGATAATGGCGCTGATATAATGGCAGTTAAAGAATTACTTGGTCATGAAAATCTATCAACAACGCAAATTTATACACATGTTAGTATCGAACGGTTAAAACGGACTTATAAAACAGCCCACCCAAAATCATAAGGAGTAGTTATGAACATTCAAATTACATCAAGAAAGTTCAGAGCAAAAGATACTTTAAAAGATCATATTGTAAAAAAAATCAAATCTTTGGAAAAATATAACAATCAGATCCAAGATGTAAATGTTATACTCAGTTTTACGCATATCAAAGACAGTATAAAGACTATTGAGATTATTACAGCTATTCCGGGCAAAGTAATTACCGTTTCAGATTCATCAGAGGATTTCAGAAAATCTGTAGACAGGGCAATAGATAAAATCGAGAGACAACTAAAAAAGATAAAATCAAAAATTACCAGTAAGCCGAAGGTTAAATGAATTTCTCTGAAAAAAATGTATTCTCAAAAGACCACATTACGGTAGATTTTTTTTATAAATATACCAGCGATTTTTTTAAATTAAAATTGCTCAGTCGTGGTAGAGAAGGTTTTGAAAATTTGATAAAGGAACAAACGCTTCAGAGGCCTCAGTTTGGACTTGTTGGCTTCATGGATCTGTTTTCACAAACAAGAATACAGATTTTAGGTAACACGGAAATGAGGTATTTATCTCAGCTCTCTGAAGAAAAGAGAGCTGAGTCAATTGAAAGAATTTTCAAGATGAAAGTACCCTGCATGATTCTTATGGATAAAAATCAGCCTCTACCTGAAATGTTGGATTATTCAGAGAAATATCATGTACCTATTTTTGGCTCAGATTCTACGACGACTAAAATGATGTATTTAATTGGTGATTTTTTAGATGACCAATTTGCTCTTAGGTTTAGTCTGCATGGTTCTTTTATTGATGTATATGGTGTAGGCATGTTGTTTATTGGTAAATCGGGAATTGGTAAAAGTGAGGTGGCTCTTGATTTAATTGAAAGAGGGCATAGGTTAGTTTCTGATGACGTTGTAATTTTCACTAAAAAAGGGGAAGGTATTTTAATTGGAACCGGTACTGACCTTGTTAAACATTTTATGGAAATAAGAGGGATCGGGCTAATTGATATAAAAAGTATTTTCGGAATTCGCGCTATCCGGTATCAGAAACGCCTGGAAGTTGTTATTGAGTTGGAAATATGGGATAAAAATGCCAATTATACACGTACCGGTCTTGATGGAACAACAATTAACTTATGCGGGGTTGATATACCTCATGTAAAAGTACCGATTGTTCCTGGAAAGAATATCACGGTTATATCTGAGGTGATTGCGCTTAATTATCTTCAGAAACATTTTGGTTACGATGCAGCCAAAGTCTTCAAGGAACGTCTTGAGACAAAAATAAGAGAAAAAGCATCAAAAAATGATCGTTCAGTAGACTATTTTGAGCATGATTTTGAATAAAAAAAGAATTTTTGAGCTTGACACAGATAAGGTCTTTTATTATCTTCGCACGAACTTACTATGAAACATTTTTACTATTTTTCAAAGAGCAAACTGAAGTTCGTTGAGATTCGAAATTTCCGAAAGAAATTTCTTTTTCTCATTGGATTCTTCACAATTTTCTTTTCGTTTTTAATATTTAGCGGCTATTTTATTATTAATGAGATCATTAATCCAAATTCTCAGGTAACCGCACTAAAAAACGAGAATAGGGAATTGTCTAATAAATTTGAAGAATTATTATCTAGTTTTTCTACTCTAAATTCCGAATTAGAAAAACTCAAAGAAAAAAGCGATGATCTCAGACTTCAGGCTAATTTACCAACATTGAATAATAATTTCGGTACCGGCGGTAGTTTTTTTGAGGAAATTTCTCCATCTAACTCTCGCGACGTGAGTGAATTAGTATCCAAGCTGGATAATTATGTAAACGATCTCTCTGTAAGAGTTAAGCTGGAATCAAACAACTACTCTGAAATTGAAAATGCTTTTAAGTATAATCAAAAACTATATGATGCTTTACCCGCCATCAAACCATGTGATGGTTCATACGGGGACGAATTTGGAATGAGGTTGCACCCTGTTCTCAAGATTCGCAGGATGCATAATGGTCAGGATATTATTTGCCATACCGGGACTAAAATATTTGTTGCTGGTGCTGGTAGAGTTGAATTTACTGGCTGGAGAGGCGGACTTGGTTATACCGTGATTATTAATCACGGTTTTGGATATAGAACATATTACGGACATCTTTCCGAAATTTTAGTAAAAGAAAACCAAAAACTGCAGCGTGGTGACCTATTAGGACTATCAGGTTCGACTGGTAAATTATCTACCGGGCAACACCTTCACTACGAAGTAAGACACAATGGAATAGCTTTAAATCCCCGCAATTTTATTTACGATGATGTAGATCTTTTCGAAATTGTTACAAATGAGTAATATATTCCAGGAGCAATATTAAATGATATGGACTGTTGAATTAGCCTCGTATTTGGATGATGCACCATGGCCTGCAACTAAAGATGAGCTGCTTGATTATGCGGAAAGAATAGGTGCACCGCTCGAGGTTATTGAAAATTTACAGGAGTTGGAAGATACTGAGGAGCCATATGAATCAATAGAAGATATATGGCCAGATTACCCTGTAGATGAAGATTTCTTTTATTCCGACGAAGATGAATATAATTAATTCCAATTCGGTCTGGTAAATGAATGATGATATATGGGATGAGGAGTTCGATCAGCACGAAGCGCGTGAAATTCTAACAAAGATATATACCTCAAGAAGAATTCCTCATGCTTTTCTTTTTTCTGGTAAAGAGGGGGTAGGTAAATTTTCTACTTCACTTCAATATGCGAAAATGCTGAACCAAAACATTCCACAGGATAAGAAGAATACTGTTTTTAGTAAAATAGAATCTATATCCGAACCATATATAAAATATATTTTTCCGTTACCCAGGGGAAAGGGGGAATTGTCTGATGATAGTCCCTACGACAAACTCTCTCAGGATGTAATCGAACAAATTCATAATCACGTTTCCGAAAAAATTAAGAACCCGTTCTACAATTTTAGGATTGAGTCATCAAACAATATAAAAATTAACAGCATTCGGGATATAAGAAAATTTATCTCAATGAAATTCGATGATTTTGTTTATAGATTCATCATTATTTCGGATGCACACCTGATGAATGATGAATCACAAAATGCTTTACTTAAAAGTCTTGAAGAACCACCTGAAGGAGTAATTTTTGTTTTACTGACTCCGTTTCCGGAGATGTTACTACCTACAATTATTTCGCGTTGTTGGAAGATAAATTTTAAACCTTTATCCCGCGATACTGTCCGTAACATACTAATAAAAAAATTTTCCATTGATTTTGAGACAGCAGAGAAAGTATCCTATTTTTCTGATGGCTCAGTTGATGAAGCAATCAGACTAATCGAGAAAGAATTCGAGTTGATAATAGATTCGGCAATTAATATTCTCAGATATTCTCTTGCGGGACGTTATAATACTGCATTTAAGAATTTCGAGACATTTGTTGAGAATTCTCCAAAAGAATCTGTGCGGACTTTGATTAATCTTATTTTGAAGTGGCTTAACGATACTATTAAAAAGAAAAATCAAATTGATGATTTTTATTTTGAGCAATATTCTGATACATTGGAAAAATTTAACGAGAAATTCAATTCTTCTGATGTACTGAAGATTTATCAAAACCTGGAAAAATTAGCAAATTCAATTGACAAAAATGTAAGCTTGAATATAGCTACTATGAACGTTATATTTGAAATCGCATCACTGGCTGTGAGGTAAAAAATTATGTTTCAAATAGATTTATCATTTTTAAAAGGCTCACTTCTTGATGAAGAGAATCTGAAACAAGCAGAACTTCAGTACGACTGTAAATATAAATCGAAGATTCTCGAGGATATTTTGCCAGTCGAGCCGCAAATTAGCGGTTGTTTAACATGTGGAATTGATGGACATCAAAAATTTCCGATTGATCACAGAAATATTTTAGAAGCAGAATGTCGAGGATTACTTGGGTGTCATTATTGTGAAGTAAAGGAAGACATAAAATCTGAGATATTTCCTGAGGATTTAGTAATTATTAATTGTGAAAATAATAATGAAATTTCCAAAATTGTGGAAGTTGGAGAAATAGTCAGACTGAAACGTCAAACGTTTGGATTTTACGGAGAAGAGCTTCCAGCAGTTATTCGTAAGGCAAATGAGCAAGATCTGGAGCAATATCGTAAGAATCTAAAAGATGAGGCAGAAGCAATTGTCATATTCAAAGAGAAGGTTCTGAAATTTAAACTATCAATGAAACTCGTAAATATTCATTATCAATTTGATCGCAAGAAGCTTTTCTTTTTTTATACTGCGGATGGACGGGTTGACTTCAGAGAACTCGCCAAGGAATTAGCTTCTATTTATAGAACAAGAATTGAACTTAGACAAATCGGAGTTCGTGATGAAGCAAAACAAATTGGTGGATTAGGTACTTGCGGACGAGAATATTGTTGTACTTCATTCTTAAGTAATTTTAAAAGAATCACGACACAATTGGCGAATGATCAGAACTTGGCTTCTAACATGGCGAAACTCAGCGGACCATGTGGAAAACTAAAATGTTGTCTTTCATTTGAAGTAGATTGCAATAAGAATTGTCAAAAAGAAATAACTGCGGTTGAAGATGGAAGTTAAAATGCAGAATAAAAACTAGACGTATAATGTATATTATGTAAACTAACTTCTTCCCAATTTCACTGAATTTATATAATTCCACTCAGTTTTAGATAAAGATACAAAACAATCGATACCAATATTATCCATACTATCGGTGATTTTATTTTCCTCTTAGATTTACGATTATACCTGAATTTTAATCTTTTTTTCCTTTTTTCATTCTGATCCTCGTCAGGTTTATAAAATCTTGGCTCGTATTCAAAAATACGATGACTAGGTTTCTTGAAAAAAGCCACTTCTAATTTCCCTCATATACTTATGCAATTATTTGGATATTCGCTCTGAGTAAAGTTACATTGATTTTCACAGCATTCTTGCTGATAATCTCACCATCAGCGTGAATATAGGCTGATTTTTTTAGATTGATTTCGATTTCTGATGAGTTTGTTAAAAATGCCTCTTTAAGTGTC
>CAZEXO010000009.1:0-19605 GCA_964516545.1 uncultured Melioribacteraceae bacterium | reverse complement strand
AGTGATCTTATTAGTTTAAAACGTTTGACAAATTCAATAATACATATCCCGAAATCATCATTAAACAATTCCGCTGTTGGAGTAAGATAAAATCCACCACCAGATGTTTTCCCTTTAGCAACAGATATAAGCAACTTATCTCCAATTATGTTATGTTCATTTAGCCATGTTTCAATTTCCAGCGGTGCATAATACCGAATTGCTCGAATGATGGCGATCAGATATGATATAATTCCATTCATTTTTTTGTTTTGTTGATTAAAATGAGCAACTAATGCATCGAATCCAACTCCCATAGCATTTGCGAATTTATGCTCCCGAATTAAATCGTCAAATTCATTTCGGTATTTTATTAAACCTAATCGCAGCTGATTTTTTTGTTTTCCATTTATACGATATGATAAAATGGTTTCAAAATTATCATTGAATGATTTTCTTTGTCCGAGAGAAAAGCTATAATCATTCCCTGAACCTACTGGTAATAATCCCAATGATAGTTTTTTATTCAAATCAATTCCATTAATAACTTCATTTAAGGTGCCATCACCCCCGACAGATATTACATTATTGAAGTCCGATGGTAGATTTTTTGCAATCTCAGTTGCATGCTTTTGATATTCAGTAATAACAATTTGGGCATCAATATCTGAATCAGTTATTCTTTTCTTTATTTCATGAATTGCTTCAGAACCCCGACCTTTCCCGGCTTTGGGATTAATTATGAAGAAATATTTATTCTTTAAGTTCAAATATTGTTTTATTCCTGATTGAAAAGTGCGTTTACATAAGCATTTGACGAAAATTCTTGAAGATCATTAATTCCCTCTCCAACACCAATAAACCGAACTGGTATATTGAGTTCTTCAGATATTCGAAACAACATACCACCTTTCGCAGTACCATCAAGTTTTGTAATGATTAAGCCGGTTAATTCAGTGAACTTTTCAAATTCTTTTGCCTGAATTAGCGCATTTTGTCCGGTATTACCATCTAAGACAAGCAGTACTTCATGCGGAGCAGAATTGAGTTTTTTATTTATGACTCGATGGATCTTTGATAATTCTTCCATCAAATTAAGTTTTGTGTGAAGTCTGCCCGCGGTATCAATGATAACCACATCAATAGTTTTATTGATTGCAGTTGTTAGTGTATTATAAGCAATCGAAGAAGGATCATCTCCGAATTTACTTGATATGATTTCAACTCCAGCGCGTTTTGCCCAAATTTCAAGCTGCTCGTTTGCGGCAGCCCTGAATGTGTCGGCAGCCCCTACAATAACGCTTAGTCCTAGATTTCTAAAATTATTGGCAAGCTTACCTATTGACGTAGTTTTTCCTGAACCATTTACACCTACTACCAGGAAAACAAAGGGTTTAGCTTCTCTAATTTTATCTATATCTAGAGTCTTATTGCTGTTTTTATTCAGTATTTGAAGTAGCTCTTCTTTTAAGTATTGCACAAAAATTTCTTTACTACGATTACCATTTTCAAGTATTCTTCTACGCGTATTTTGGATTACAATATTTGCGACGTCAAATCCCAGATCACCGGATATCAGGATTTCTTCTATTTCATCAAGGATAGAATCATCAATTTGTGCTTTTCCAGTAAGTGTTTCCGTAATTTTATTGACAAATTTTTCTTTTGTCAATTTCAGACTATCTTTCAGTTTCGAAATTCTCAGATTATCAAATAGTCCCATTTTTAAAATACCTCAAAGTTTCATAAGCTCTTATAGCATATCCAACAACTGAAGCAAAACTAAGGATAAGACTTAATATCATGAGTGACAAATAAATTGCATAGTATTCTTTTACCCCTAAAACTAAAGCAAGAATAAAACAACCGATTGAAAAAGCAGTAATTTTCCCAAGTCTATTTGAAGGTAAAATTTTCCCTATTTTAAGCGAAAGAAAGATACCACCCAAAAAAATTACAACGTCTCGCAGAATTATTATCCAGAAGTAGAAATGAGTTATTTCTTCCAACAAAAGTAACTTAATTAGAATGATGGCAATACATAATTTGTCAGCAAGTGGATCAATAAGCTTACCAATTTCCGTGATCTCTTTCTTTTTTCTAGCAAAATATCCATCTAATAAATCAGTAATTACTGCCAGAATAAGGATAGCAGCCAAAATTAACCTATAGTAGTAGGCAATGTGTAAATAATCAAGGAGGATGTATATAGGTATAGCTAAAAATATCCGGAAAAGTGATATATAATTCGCCACTGTGTTGAATTCTTTAATTGTGCCAAGGTTTTTCACAATAAATCAAACTCCTCTTTATAGGATTGGGGATTGATTTTCAGTGGATATTCCCCGCTAAAACAAGCGGTACAAAAATCAGATGGAGCATGGTCAACCATAGCAGCAAGCAATTCTTCTTTAGTGAGATATTCAAGAGTGTCAACTTCTAAATACTTCCTGATTTCCTCTATATTTTTCTCAAATTTATTAGCAATTAATTCTTCTTTTGAGGGGAAGTCCATACCATAAAAGCAAGGGTTAACGATTAATGGAGATGAAATCCTTAGGTGGATTGACTTTGGATTTGCTTCACGCAATAATTTTACAAGTAGTTTTGACGTTGTGCCACGGACAATTGAGTCATCTATTACTACAACTGTACGATTATCTAGGACACCTTTGACAGTATTGAATTTAATTTTCACTCCAATTTCGCGATTTTGTTGGCCAGGTAGGATAAAGGTTCTTCCTATGTAGTGACTTCTGATGAGTCCAATCTCTAATTTTGAAGGAATTCCTAATTTATCAAGTTGATTTTGATAACCAATCGCAGCTGTGTTCGAGCTATCTGGAACACTAAAGACAATTACTTTTTCGCCATCAGGATCAGTTACTGGATGTTTAGCAGCAAGTACTTTCCCGAGCTTACGCCTCATTTTGTCTACATTTGAATTAAAAATTTTTGAATCCGGCCTGGAAAAATAGATATATTCAAAAATGCAGTGTTTATGTTGTTCCTTCTTATCCTTTATTCTAAAAGACTTTATCTTATCTGACTTAATTACTTCGTTATCAATAACAACAATTTCACCAGGATCAACATCTCTCACGTACTCGGCTGAATTAATATCTAAAGCACAAGTTTCAGAGGTTATTATGTACGAACCATTATTGAGTTTTCCAATACATAGAGGTTTGAATCCAAGTGGGTCCCTTGCAGCTATCAATTTATTGTCTGTAAGGAACAATAAACAATAAGATCCCTCGACCTTATTTAGAGTTTCTTTGATCTGATCAACCACATTTTCTAATCGGCTACGAGCAATTAGATGCAGTAGTACTTCAGAGTCTGTTGATGTTTGGAAAATTGCTCCCTCGTTGATTAGGGAATTTCTAAGTTGTGCGGTATTTGTAAGATTCCCATTATGAGCAATTGCAAGGTTTCCCAGTCGATAATTAACATGAAACGGTTGAACATTTTTGACAGACTCTGAAGATCCGGTTGTAGAGTACCGGTTATGACCGATAGCAGCATTCCCTGAGAGCTTTCTCTCAAAAGTAGAATGATCCGAAAACACTTCGGAGACCAGACCAAATCCCTTGTGAATTCGAAATCCCGAATCAGGGTTAGATGAATCAGTACTAACAATACCCGCACCTTCCTGTCCCCTATGCTGTAACGCGTGTAAACCATAATATACTTTCACAGAGGCATTTACATCTCCGAAAATGCCGAATAATCCACAAAAGCTTCTTGGTTTATCTTGTGTTGCTAAATTTATTTCATCCATGTGATAAAATTAACTTCTCTATAATGTAAAAAAGGACAAAAATTTTGTGCAGCCAAAGTAAAGAAATTCGAGGGAAAAATCCATGAAACAATTTTTCAAGTTTTTTCGAAAGGCGTCTAAGTCGGAACGGCGGGATTCGAACCCGCGACCTTTCGCCCCCCAGACGAACGCGCTAACCGGGCTGCGCTACGTTCCGTATCTTTAAAATCGAGATCGTAAATCTACTAAAAAATTCTTAATTTCTTCAAAGTCTTTTTTAGTATCTCTTACCTCTTTAGTGAGTACTATTTCTTTGGTCGGTTCAAATAACTTAGCCGGTTCTTCACTGAGCCCTTCTGAGAGAATTTTCTTTGCTCCATCAATTGTGTATTTTTCCTCTCGAAGAAGTCTCTTAATCCTTAAAATTAATTGAATATCTTTATTTGTATAAATCCTATTTCCAGCTCTGTTTTTACCGGGTTTTAACTGTTCGAATTCAGTCTCCCAATATCGAAGAATATACTGTTCCAAATCAGTAAGTTTACTGACTTCACTGATTGAATAGTACAATTTTTTTAGGCTAAAATCTTTCATAGTCATTCTAACGATAATTGTGACATAAAATAACTAATTGGTATTAAACAATCAACATCAACCTATTGGATTTAGTTTCTTCTTTAAGGTAATAGGCTAACTCCTTATTGATAAATAAAAAACAAAGTGTTTCATAAATCATGGGGATTTGATAATAATTCTATTAAAAAGTTATTTTACGTAAGAATAATCTGTATGAGATAGACCGCTGCTAAATATCCATTTTCCCTAAAACCTGACAGATAACCGTTGCAGACAGATGCTGTTATTGATGTACTCCGAAAATCTTCTCTTGATGATAAGTTCGACAAGTGGACTTCAATTTTGGGTATTGAGCAAATCTCGAGTGCATCTCTTATAGCAACAGATGTGTGTGAATATCCTCCGGGATTAATTATCAATCCGTCATATTTTTCTGATGCTGATTGTATGATATCGATAATCTCGCCTTCAAGGTTACTCTGAAAGAACTCAAACTCAATTTCTGGATACGTGTTCTTAACAAGCAGTTCGATTTCATTTAGTGATTGAGTACCATATTTACTGGCATCTCTTTTTCCCAAAAGATTCAGGTTAGGCCCGTTTATAAGTATTATCTTCATACTTGATCCATCTCTTCAATTATTTCTCGTAACTTAGGTGTTAAATATATCTTATCGATACCTAGCTCATTTAATGCTGTGGCAAGAATTGTTACTTTTCTTTGCAGGGTAGCTAATTTATTAATTACAATTACTTTACTCTCTTTTAGAATGCAATATCCGCCTTTAAAGTCACCACGCTCAAATCTGACAGTTGCCCCCATCTCATTTGCGAGTGCTCTTAATTCCTGCATCAAAGATTCAAATTCTTTTTCTTTTATTTTCATAAATTACTTATTCTGAAAGGTTTGTTAAGAAATAGATAAATTCCACATGTATACAAAAATAACTCAATTATAGGAAAACCGCCTAATAATTCTTCTCTTTTAATTACCAGTTTAAGTACCTCATCAAAAGATGATCGATCATGATATACTGCTATTATTACCTTTACATCGAAAGTCAGAAGGAATAATTCGAAAGGTAAAGAGGCAAGTATTATAATCACGATTATGAATAACCATCCTTCACTCCTCAGCTTAAATTTTGTATTCAGAAAACTCAATATAAATGTAATTATGAAAATCATATAGAATATGACCTGAATCAGGATTACTTGGGATAGAAATATAAAAAAAGTATTGAGGTCAATATTCAAAGACTCAGGTATAATTTTGTTAATATGTGGATCATATAGCAGAAACACAGAAAGCAAACGAATCAAATATGACCCAAACCATATGATAAAACTTAACGCTGTAATAAAATTTACGATATCGAATAATTTGGATTTTTTTTCCATAAATTTGCCATTATTTTTCACAAAATAAGAAATTCTAATGAATATTGCTTCTATTGATATAGGCTCGAACACAGTTCTTCTATTAATTGCCAGTGTTGATAAACATAATTTCATTAAGACAATAAAAAATCTCTATTACGCACCCAGACTAGGAAAAGGGATTAATATTGATGGGAATATAAAGCACGTTAGTTTATCAGCCTTCTATTCTGTACTCGAGATTTATAAAAAAGAAATTGAAGAAAAAAATTGTGATGTAATAATCGCAAAAGCAACTGCAGCTTTCCGGAACGCAAAAAATTCTTCCTCAATAATCGAGGATGTAAAGAGGTTATTTAATATTTCCATTGAGATTATTACCGGCGATACTGAAGCTTATCTTTCCTTCCTCGGCGCTTCATCATTACTCCCTGACTCTGAAGAGAAGATTGTGATTGATATTGGAGGCGGCAGCACTGAAATTATTTATGGTGTAAATAAGGAATTAAAATTTATAGAAAGTTTTAAAATAGGTGCGGTTAGTCTGACAGATGAATTTATCAAAAAAGAAATTTCAACTGACGATGAAATAAATAGTATCAGAGAATATTGTAGATCTACTTTTAAGTCACTTCCTTCCTTTCTTTCTCAGTCTTTATCTTGTATTGCCGTTGCAGGAACTCCCACAACATTGTCATGCATCAAACAAAATCTACGCGAATATGATGAGATACTTGTGGAAGGATCGTTGCTTACTATTAACGAACTGGAGGTGATGGTTTCTCAACTTAAGAATTTAACTCCTCAACAGAGACTTGCAAAATATGGTAGCGTGGTTGCCGGACGTGAAGATGTTATCCTTGCCGGATCCATTATATTGCAGGAACTTGCCACTCACCTTAAGCTGGACAAATATTATGTAAGCGGTAAAGGAATACGCTATGGAGCTGTAATTGATTACTTAAACAAAAGGCATAAAAGGTAAGCAAAGTATAATTCCGATTTGAAAAACTATAAATAATAATCCGCATGCAATGGAAAAGATCATCCTTCTGGTCTGAGCATACAATCCTACAATTGTTAAGATAAAACTAAATAAAAAAAAGACACCCTCAATTGATGAAATTACTAATGCTATCATAGGTTTCATAATGAAAGGGGAGGGATTAAAAGTAAAGATATATTTCCCAAATAATGCATACTCAATGACAAATAAAACTGGGAATAGAATGATCAGATGGAGGAATGAATATATCAGAATAGTATAAATATCTCTGAAGCGGAAGGTGATTTTGAATATTTTCCAGTAGTATTTAACAATAAGCGACAAAAAGCAAATTACGATTACAGACGATGAAAGAACAAGCAAATAATTGCTGACCGGATAATCATGAATTCCATAATTATTGATTTGTAATGAATTTCTGATTATGAACGAGAGAAGGAAATATTTTACCGATAACATCAGTGTAAGAATAATAACAAAATTCTTATGTTCAGCCTGAATCAATTTGATAAACGACTTCATTGGTGATTCTAACAAATCCCACGAGGTTTTCCAAAAGTCAATATTTACAACACGATTACGAAGTATCGCTTTGCAATTCCTGCAGTATAATCTGAAAATTGGATTTTCATCATTACAATTGAGACAGGTCTGTGTGTTTTTCATAAATCGACTTTATAGTTTTATTCTCAAGCTCAATTGGTAAGCGTTATTGTTTGGGTTTTCGCTGACGCTGAAATCAAATAGATGCGCATCAACATATGCATCAACAAGATTCAACAAATACGCTAATCCCAAATAAATGGCGAACGAATCCCGCTGATCTCGGTAAAAATCCCGCCATTCCAAATAAATCGAATTATTTGTTCCGCCCTCGATATAAAGATTTTGGTACTTGTTATAATTCTTATCGTTTCTTATCCAGGCGTCTGCAAGATAAATTAATGTGCCCCATACAATTGGAGCTTTCCAATAAGATTCATTATAAATTTGTCCGAGTCCGGGAATTATTGCACTCCTCAAAACAGCGCCCCATGGCGACTTTTTCATCATGAATGTTGTTGTGTCTGTATTTTGGATGTCACTTACGATTTCTTGTTCCGGCTGAGCAAAAATTTCAGCTCCGAGAAGAAGAACAAGCAGAGACAGATTAATTATAAGTTTTGCCGATTTCAGAAAAGAGATCGTATAGTCTTTCCAATTCATCGCTAGAATAAAATTCAATTATAAACTCCCCTGAACCGTCTTTCCTGATTCTGCAGCTTACCTTCGTTCCCATTATTTCCATTAATTTTGATTCCAAGTCTTTTTGTGAAAGTGTTGCTAGACTGGAGTCGGAACTTCTTTCCGATTTGATTATCTTCTGTGAGCTGACAGGATTTTTTAAGTATTTTTTTACTATTGCTTCAACTTTTCTAACAGAAAGATTCTGCTTCACTATTTGATCAAGTAAATCAATCTGTATGGCGCTATTCGGTAAATTGATTAAAGCTCGCGCGTGTCCGGCGCTAATCTCTTCACGAACAAGACTCTCCTGAATTTTTACGGGCAACTTCAAAAGACGAATTGAATTTGTTACTGTGGTTCTGTCTTTGCCAACTTTCTCGGCTATTTCTTCCTGCGAGAGGTTACATTCTTCCATCAGTCTTTTGTATGCTTTAGCAATTTCTATCGCATTCAATTTTTCTCGTTGAATATTTTCAATAAGAGATAGCGCAAGCATTGCTTCAGGTGTATCAACTTTTATAATGTATGCAGGAATATCTTTATAGCCAATTTCTCTGCATGCTCTTAATCTTCTTTCACCGGAAATCAATTCGTATCTGTTATTTGTTGAACGCCGAACAGTAACAGGTTGAATTAAACCATTCTGCAGAATAGATTTTTTTAGTTCATCAAGGGCTGTCTGATCAAATTCAATACGAGGCTGATATGGATTCGGTGAAATATGTTCAACCGGAATTTTAGCCAGTAAATCAAACGATTTACCGTCATCTTTTCTTATTTCCTGGGTTGATATTGAAACCGGTGAGTTTGATTCCACCTTTAATCTCGGATTTATTAATGCATCAAGTCCTCTGCCAAGTCCGGGTTTAATTTTTGTCATCACTCGCCTCTTCCGATTCCAGTTTAATACGTTCAATAATTTCCATTGCCAGTGAAATATAATTTTTTGCACCTGTTGAAATGGCATCATACAATATAACTGGCTTTTGATGACTTGGGGCTTCGGATATTCTGACGTTCCGCTGTATAATTGTATTATAAACTTTGTTACCAAAATATTTTTTTACTTCATCAACTACTTGGTGTGAAAGTCTGAGTCTTGTATCAAACATTGTTAATAGCACACCTTCGATTGTAAGATTTGCGTTGAAGTTATTCTTAACAATATTAATTGTGTTCAATAGTTGTCCCAATCCTTCCAAAGCGAAATATTCACACTGAACCGGTATTAGAACAGTGTTAGAAGCTGTTAAAGCGTTTAGTGTTAGCAAACCTAATGAAGGAGGACAATCAATAAATATGAAATCATAATTACCAAGAGCTGGTATGATAGCGTTTTGTAATAAATGTTCACGATTTTGCATCGCTACCATTTCAACTTCCGCTCCGACAAGATTAATATTTGCCGGAAGAATATCCAGATGAGGCATATATGTTGGTATTATTGATTCAATAATTTCTTCTGTTCCGATTAATACTTCGTAAACAGATTTATGAGTTTCTTCCGTTCCTAACCCGGATGTTGAATTAGATTGAGGATCGATATCGATCAACAAGGTTTTGTATTCTGCAGCAGCAATTGATGCAGAAAGGTTAATAGCAGTCGTTGTTTTACCAACTCCTCCTTTTTGGTTAGCAATAGATATTACTCTCGCCATATAATTTCACCAGGAAAATCTGTATAGTAAATTATTTATAAATCAATTTCTTCGCCGAATTCCATAATTTTGCAATTGATCCCCTTTTCATTAACCTTTCTCATGAATTCTTTAGGATCAACAGTGATTATCGGAAAGGTGTTAAAATGTATTGGTATTGCTGTTTTTGGATTAGCCAGATCAACAGCTTTTACAGCATCATCAATTCCCATTGTGTAATTATCTCCGATCGGAAGTAACATATAATCAATGGGATTCATTTCACCGATTAATTTCATATCATAAAATAAACCCGTGTCACCTGTATGATAGACAGTGACACCATCGCTTTTTATCAATACACCGGAGGCTTCACCAGCGTAATATTCATCTGGAGTCATTGATCCGTGATGTGCAATTGTAAATTTTACTTTTCCGAAGTCAAATTCATGCGATCCGCCGATATGCATGTTATGCGCTCTGAATCCCTTTTTAATTACATAATTCGCCAACTCATTACAGCAAATAAATAATGGATTTACTCTTTTCGCAATCTTAAATGAGTCGCCTATATGATCACCATGTCCGTGTGTGAGAATTATGTAATCAGGATTAACGTCTTTTGATTTCACAGGAGATGTTGGATTATCATCCAGAAAAGGATCAATCAAAATAGTGATTCCCCCATTCGTTGTAAGCTGAACAGCCGAATGTGAAAAATATTTTAATTTCATTTTGCCACCTTTTCTAAAAATCTGGTTTTAAAATTGCGCACTAAATTTAAGTAATTATGAATTAATCTCAGCAAAAAACCGGAATATTTATTTTTGTTTGAATAAAAAGTCCAAAAGACTGCCTGAATGTTTTGTACGTGATACTTTTAGGCTAAATATCAATTGGTTTCTTAGCGACTCTTTTGATAATCCTCTTTTTAACTTACCGTTTTCCGCAAGTGATATGCCACCTGTTTCTTCAGAGACGATAACGCAAATAACATCTGCTTGTTCCGTTATGCCCAAACCAGCTCTGTGTCTCATTCCAAGTGGAGAACCATCAATACTCGTTTCCTGTGAAAGCGGCAAAGTGCATCGCGCCGCTTCAATCACATCATTACGAATTATTACCGCCCCATCATGCAAAGGTGACCTTGGGAAAAAAATCGAACGAAGCAAATTTTTACTTACTTTTGAATTTATTGCCTCTCCGGTTTCAACAATACCTCTTATTCCCGTTGTCTTCACCAAAACCATTAATGCGCCATGCTGATGTTGAGCTAATTCAAATGCCGTATCAGTTATGATATCGGCAATATTTGATTCATCACTTTTTATGAAAAATCTTACAATTGGATTTCTGCCGACAAGAACCAAGAGCCTTCTGATTTCAGGTTGAAAAAGTATTATAAAAGCAATTACCCAGATATCAGATATTAATCTGAGAATCCAGCCGATCGCTTTCATATTCACAGCCTGAGCTAGAAACGATAAAAACAAAACTATTATCAGACCGAAGAATATCTGTGATGCGATGGTGCCTTTAATAACGCTGTAAAGTTTATAAATAATAAATGTAACGAGCGTAATATCGATTACATCAATAAAATTAATAGTCAGGAAACCTATTTTAAATAGTTCAAACATGTGCAACGTTTTCCGGGTTATTTACGAATTTGACTATCTCTAAAGCTTGTTTCGTTTTTTTTACATTGTGTGTTCTTATAATATTTGCTCCACTCATCATGGCAATAGTCTCAGCAGAAAGAGTCGCGTAATCTCTTTCACTCAATTCAAGATTAAGAGCTTTACCAATAAAAGATTTTCTTGATAATCCAATCATTAATGGTGATCCTAAACCTTTAAATTCTTTTAAGCGTTTTAAAATTTCGTAGTTATCTTCAACTCGCTTTCCAAATCCAATTCCCGGATCTATGATGATTGATTTTATTCCGACCTTTGTCGCGGCTTGTATCTGCATATTCAGAAAATCATAAACTTCATTAACAACATCCGAGTAATTCGGATTATTCTGCATATTGATCGGAGTTCCTTTCATATGCATCAATACCAAACCTGCATCATAATCCTTAATTACACTAGCCATTTTCTCGTCGTTCATCAGAGCGCTGATATCATTTACAATTTTCGCACCGTTTTCTAACGCTTGTTTTGCTACTTCCGATTTTGTAGTGTCGATTGATAACACAACTTCAGGATGAGAGCGGTTTATTTTTTCAATGACTGGAATAACGCGTTTTAACTCTTCTTCAATACCAACAGGTTTTGACCCAGGTCTTGTCGATTCACCACCAATATCAATAAAATCAGCTCCCTCTTCAATTAGTTGGCATGCATGTTCATATGCATTTTCAGGAGAAAGATAAAGACCGCCATCCGAAAACGAGTCTGGTGTTACATTTACAATACCCATCACATAAGGTTGATTCAGAGAGTAACTATTTCCATTTATTGAAAAATTACCATTGCTGTATTGTGTAAAATTATTCACAACATTCGAAATTTTATAACCCAGGTCCTCATTACCGGCAGCAAGTATTTTCCTGGATAATTCCTTGAATATTGTTATTGATCCTAAAACTAAAAAATTAACTTTTGCAGAAGATATCCTGGTTGAATAACAAATCTCGTTTGAAGCAATCACAATTTCTTTTAATTTTTCTATGATAGATGGTTCATAATCTCTGAGTTCAAGCCCAAGAAGGTCTGTTTCATGCAAATCTCTAAAGATATTATAATTCACACTGTATCTTTTAAAGATATTCTGCTGACCAAGTGTGATTATTTGTATTGCCAATGTCCTTCCCAAGTTAATTTAAATCCAATAACAGAATTGCAGAAAGTTACTAAATTATTTCTTTCAATTCATGTATGATTTTATTGGAACAGCCATTTAAAAGATTGGTCATTTATGGTTATTTAAGAGATTTTTAAATTCAACTGTAGCTGCAGTTATATTATCGCTTTTATAGATTGACGATCCAATCACAAATACATCGCATCCGGAGTCCATAACGCTTTGAATGTTTGTTTTATCAAGTCCACCATCAACTTCTATTAAGTAATTATAATTATTTTTACTTCTGATATCATTGAGCAGTTTAATTTTTTCGATGGTATTCTTGATAAAATTTTGTCCACCGAATCCCGGATTAACTGACATGATGAGAACCATATCAACTATACCAAGTATTTCTCTTAAAGTAGAAACAGGTGTTGATGGATTAATTGATACGCCTGCTTTCACACCGAGTTCGTGAATCCTGTTAATCTGTCTGTCCAAATGCGGAACTGCCTCCTGGTGAATAGTTAAATAATCAGCTCCTGCATTAATAAAATCTTCAAAATAATTCTCGGCATTATTAATCATCAAGTGAACGTCAAGAGGAATTTTCGTTAACCCGTTTACAGCTTTTACAACAAGCGGACCAAATGTTATGTTTGGAACAAATTGTCCGTCCATTATATCACAGTGAATCCAGTCAGCTCCGCCAATTTCTACTGATCGAATTTGTTGCGAAAGATTTGAAAAATCAGCTGACAAGATGGAAGGCGCTAAAATTTTCATATTATCCTATTTTGTAATTACTATATCGATACTATCTCCAACAGCCACCAATTTATCTTCACCCGGGTATTGATCGATGATTGTATTTGGAAGTAAGGATGGCGATTCAAGATAAGTTATTTTACCTAGTTTTAGAGAATTTCTTTTTAGAAGTTCTTCAGCATCTCTGAATGATTTACCCAGAATATTCGGAATTCTGATCATGCCAATTTGAGGACCAATACTTATCATTAAAGTAATCTTTGTACCGGCTGATACGTTTGTTCCTTCAACAGGTTCCTGTTCGATGACTCTGTCCGCGGGCATTTCCGATTTCGTTTCAACCACCTCACCTAACGTTAAACCAAGGCGTTCAATAGTTACCTTTGAGTCGCGCAGAGTTTTTCCGAAAAAGGAAGGAACTTTCAGAAGAGACTCTCCGCCACTGATATACAAATATACTCTTCTTCCTACTTTTACATTTTTTCCTGCTTTCGGATTATGAACTATCACCGCGTCTTTCGGAAATCTTTCGTCATATCTTGGATTTTCAAGAATTGGATTGAGATCAAGCTCTTCCAGAATTCTTATTGCTTCGGCTTTACTTTTGCCAATAAGATTCGGAACGATTACCTCTTCTCCCGAAACATACCAGGGAAGAATCAGTTTATCAGTTACCAGTACTGCTGCTAAAACGATGACAAGAATTGATGCCGTAATTAAGAATATTTTTTTAAAGAATTTCTTCATGCCCAAATATAGATAATGAGCATTTTTATAACAAATCATATTTCCCATTTAGTTTTTTTAGAAAAACTTTTTGCCCGAAGTAAGTAGTATTAGTCTCATTTTTGTTTTTTATTTGTTTTAAATTACATAGTGATTTTTCAGGTTTACTTTATCAATAACAAAATCTTGGGAAATTAGAAATATTTAGGAATAGGTGAAGTTTTTCCCGGGTAAATATTCTTCCCTATTCAAACAAAAAATAGAATTACTGGAATGATAAAAAATTATTACATATTAAACAGATTAGTATGCGAGTTGAGAGATATACTTGTGAATCAACGTGTAACCGGGTGTTTTACTCAGGAGAGAGACAGACTTTATATAGGTATACCGAATGATGAAAATCCTAACCGTCATCTGATCATCTCTACAGATCACAATCTACCTTTTCTTGTTATAAAAAATGATTTTCAAAGAGCAAAAAAGAATACGATTAATATTTTTCAACAATATTTTCCAAACAAATTCCACGAACTAATGATATCCTTAACTGATAGGATAATTAAGTTCACACTTAATCAGGGGGAAATGTATTTTTTTATACGTGGTCATAGAACAAATGTGATTTATTTGGATGAAAATGGAAATCTCAATTCTTTCAAAAAAATACCCGACAGTATTTCTGAGGAGTTTATTTCCGAGATACGAAAAACTGAATGGAGCAATTCTTTTAATTTACCTGATTTTTCCTCTATTCCGGAGAATATCGTTGATTATGATCAACTGCGAAAATCATTTCCTACTCTGGGTGTTGAACTTAAACGTGAATTATCTGCAAGACATTCCTCAATAACTCCATCCATGATAACAATGAGGCTTACTGAAATTGCGGTTGAACCGTTCTCAGTCTCATATTCTGAAGAACTGGGAAAAGTAATTTTATCTCCCTCAACAAGTCCCCTTTTTATTGGTCATAATAATTTAAATGCTTTTAACCGGCTAATGGATGCGGTTAATTTTTACGTGAGTTACAATTTCAGATCAATTAATAAAAGAAACCTAAAGAGTGAGATTGAAAAATATCTTTCAAAAGAACTTGTTGTTCTTTCAAATAAATTAAACAAACTAAAAAAAAGAATTGAGGATGGTTCAAAGGAGGAAGAATATAATCGTATTGGAAATCTTCTTCTGGCAAATATACAACTTCTGAAAAAAGGATTTTCCGAAATAAAATTGCGTGATTTTGAATCAGATGAAGAGATCATTATTGAGCTTAATACAAAAATTCCTCCAAGAAAAAACGTAGAGTACTATTTTCTAAAATCTAAAGATGAGAAGCTCAATTATGCGAAATCATTGGAAATTTTTGAGCAAACAAAAAATAAATATCAGAAATTGCTGACGATTGCTAATGACCTTGAAAATATTGATTCCGATGAAGAATTAAAAAGAATTCATGCTGAACAAAAAATAAAAAATAACTCCGGGAATAAGCAATTGGAAGATCAAATAAAATATCGACATTTCGTTTTGGATACAAAATATGATGTATTTGTGGGACGCGACAACAAAAACAACGATCTCGTGACTTTTAAACTCGCAAAGCAAAATGATTTATGGTTTCATGCAAGAGGTGTTCCGGGTTCTCACGTGGTGCTGAAAGTGGACAATAAAAATGAACCTGTACCCAAAAATATTATAAAGGATGTCGCGGGAATCGCTGCTTATTTTAGTAAAGCTAAAAATGCCGGAGTTGTTCCGGTTTCGTATACGTTTAGAAAATATGTTCGAAAAGGAAAAGGAATGGAACCGGGAAAAGTATTAATGGAACGGGAAATAGTTTTGCATGTAAGACCTGAGATTCCGGCAAATTGCGAACAAGTTGAGGAATGATGTTTGAGTTCCTATTCGTTGTAAAGCATAACATTTATTTGTAATTTCACCCGTATGTTTTTAGAAAAAATAAATATTAAGACAATACTTCTCCTGGTTATTAGTTCAGTAATCTTGGGATTTGTATATAATTCTTTATCCAAATTCGGCATTCCAATTATTTTTGAGGAAAAAGATTATGAAATATTTTCAGAATCAGCCGGGTATCAAACTACAGAACCTTTACTAATAAATCTGGAACAGGCAATTGAATTCTACGGCGAAAAAAAGGTTCAATTCATAGATGCCCGTGATAGATGGGATTTCGCAGAAAGTCATATTTTAGGGGCGATTAATATCCCTGAGTATAGTTTTGATTCCAGAAATTTTGACACATCGACACTTGATAAAAACCATCCATATGTTGTCTATTGCGAAGGTGATGACTGTGATACGAGTAAAAGGTTAGCTGAAGAACTAATCAAATTAGGATATAGCAAGATTTTTATTTATGAAGGCGGGTTTTCGGAATGGACCAATTTGGAGTTGCCTGTTGATAAAAAATAATTTTTTAAATAATGATTATTTTCTTCTTTTATTTAGAATTTTGTTGGGAACACTTTTTCTGTTCGCTGCCGTAGAAAAAATTTCGGATATTCAGAAATTTTCCGTTTCAATTCAAAATTATAGAATCATACCGGCATATCTGGCAAATATACCTGCAATTACACTTCCCTGGATTGAGCTCATCACAGGATTATTTATTCTTTTCGGAATAAAAACTCGTGAATCAGCATTTATTATTTCTTGCATGTTAATAGTTTTCACTAGCGCAATTATTATTGCTGTTATCAGAGGATTGGATATTGAGTGCGGATGTTTTGGAACTCTTATGGCAGAGCAAGCGGGGTTTAGAAAAATCACTGAGAATGTAGTCACTTTGTTTTTTTCAATTATCTTACTGGTGAAAGGCAGCGGAAAATTCTCTTTAATTAATTCCTAACTAAATTCCATAACTTATTATTTATATGAAAGTTGACAAAAACAACATAAAAAAAATTCTGGTTATCAAATTACGTGGAATAGGTGATGTAATTCTTTCAACCATTGTGTTTGATAATCTTGTTGATCATTATCCTCAGGCAAAAATTGATTTCCTGACTGAAGAACCAGGAAGTGCAGTACTAAAAAATTTAAGCGTAATAAATAAGATACACATCTTCAACCGACACAACCTAGCGGAAATAATCCTCTTGATGTGGAAAGTCAGAAAAGAGAGATATGATTTGATTCTTGATTTGTTTAGTAATCCAAGTACAGCCCAAATCACATTTCTCTCGGGAGCAAAATTGCGTGCTGGATTTCCTTACAAAGGAAGAAAATACGCTTACAATTTATTCGGACCATCCGAAAGGAATATTCTTCACTCAGCAGATTTGCATCTGAAATTTTTACAAATGCTTGGAATCAATATAATCTCGAATGATCTGCATTTCGGACTCAATGAGGAAGACAAGGCTTTTGCTCATAAATATTTTGAATCAACGAGAGTTGAAAAAAAATTGATATTTTGTTTAAGTCCCAGCGGTGGCTGGCCTTCAAAAAAATGTGATCCGCTAAAATTTTCTGAAATCGGAAAAGCTCTCCTGAAGAAATATAACGCTGCTCTTTTTTTGATCTGGGGACCAGGTGACGAATCAGAAGCGGCTGAAATAAAAAGATTGTTGGGCGATAACATTACCGTTACTCCAGCGACTAGTATTGGTCAAATGTCTGCAATTCTTGCTGAATGCGATGTGGTGATTGCAAATGACAGCGGACCGATGCATATTTCAACTGCTGTAAAAACTCCCACAATTAGCTTAAATGGTCCAACGGATCCAAGGCTTCAAGGACCTTATGGAAGTAATCATGAATGGGTAAGGCTGGAAACTCTTCCCTGCATTGGATGTAATTTATTAGTCTGCAACCGTAATCATGAATGTTTTCTTGAGCTGCCCACAGATCAGGTTTTGAATGTGGTTGATAGATTACTTAAGAAAAACAATTTGCATTCGAGAGAATAAAATTGAAATCGCTGGAAATATTTCTACGTAGTTTATTATTGAGGCTGTTACTTATTTTAACTCCGGGCAGAGCAAAAGTAACACCTCCAGAGATTACTGAAAAATCAAAAATCCTCATTATACGTTTAAATAGGATAGGTGACGCGCTCGTAACAACCCCCTTCATAAAAGTGTTAAGCGAGATTTACCATCCTCAAATTACTGTCCTCGCAGATACGAAGAATAAATTTGTTTTTGAAAAATGTCCCGGCGTTACAAGAGTTATTACTTTTGAAAAAGGTATTGGATATTTTTTAAAATTGATCAAAGACCTTAACAAGAATGAATTCGATTATGTATTTGACTTACATGACGATGTATCCACAACCGTAAGTTTGATTCTCTCAAGGATTAAGGTTAATAATATCATTGGGTTCGAAAAAAACACAAAAAAAATATACTCACATGTTGTAATAAAACCGGATTCCACAATAACGCATGTTATTGACAGAAGTATGGCTCTGTTGAATTTTTCGATCAGGAAACCAGGAAGACTGGATATCAATGTACATTTTGAAGTCAGTGAAAAAAGAAATAATAATATAGTAGGAATGCTTCAAGAGATGTTCCCGGCGAAAAAATTTCTGATTGGAATAAACATTTCTTCAGGGAGCAAAGCAAGATTTTGGGGTGTTGATAGATATCAACAACTACTATCATCAATTGATTATGAGAAGTATGAGGTGATTCTTCTCTCATCCCCTAATGACTCGGAACTACTTAATTTGATTAGCGTAAAAAAAGTCGACACATTCTTCACAAAAGATTTCGAGGAATTCGCGGCAGTAATAAAGAATCTTGATTTATTATTCACTCCTGATACATCTGTGGTTCATTTGGCTTCGGCTTATCGAATTCCTGTTTTTGGACTGTATGTAAAATATCAAACAAATGATGTCATCTGGTATCCTTTTAAGTCTGAATATCAAGCGGTTATAACTGAGGAACCGGACTTCAAAAATCTCTCGTTTAATGAAGTAATTAACAAATTCATTCCATTTTTAGAGAAAATTTATCATGCTAAAAGAAATACCAAAGTGTAAGAGATTCACAGGGTATAAACCTTGTTTCCCCGGGTATAATTGTTTGGAGCAGGGATGCAAAGAACTCGAACCAATCGGAACAAAAATCCTGATCATAAATCTTGATGCGATGGGTGATGTTCTGATGACCACCGCTCAGTTAGCCACACTAAAAAAAATATATGAAGAGTCGACAATTTTTTGGATTACTCTAAAAAACGCTTATCGTCTTCTTGACAAAAATCCCTTTTTGGATCAGGTATTTGTTTACGATTTTGAATCCCTATCAATCCTGAATAATCTTGAGTTCGATCTTATAATAAATGTGGATAAGTCCATGCGAAGTGCGGCGTTAGCAATGTCACTTAATTCAAAAAGAAAAGTGGGATTCGGACTTAATGCCGACGGGAAAATATATCCGCTTAATGATGGAG
This sequence comes from uncultured Melioribacteraceae bacterium, assembly GCA_964516545.1. Taxonomy (GTDB): domain Bacteria; phylum Bacteroidota; class Ignavibacteria; order Ignavibacteriales; family Melioribacteraceae; genus JAHISV01. Next base: position 314 of record CAZEXO010000009.1, on the reverse strand, counting down.
CTCATTACAATTATTTATTAGGGATGGATGATAATCTTAAATTCAGAGTGAACCAAAGAACCGGTCAGGATTATTTATCGGAGACAATTGAGATTCCATATGAGAGAAATGAGTATGTATTCAATTTTAGTGATGATGAATTACTTTTCATAAACGAATATAAAAGAAATAATAATTTATCTGATTCTGATGAGATCATTGGTTTTAATACAGGTTGCTCCCTGCTTTTTCCTAATAAGAAAATGACCATCGAACAACATCAAATTCTCATTGAGCGTTTTCTGAAAATGGGACGTTTTAAAATATTACTTTTA
>CAZEXO010000008.1:19394-42824 GCA_964516545.1 uncultured Melioribacteraceae bacterium | reverse complement strand
GGCTGATGCAAGTTCGGTTAACATCAGCATCTATAATGAAAGCGGCGCTTTGGTAAGAACAATTACGGATGCAGAAACTTCTCTGGGTGAGCATAAACTTTCCTGGGATTTTACCGATAATAATGGCAAGAATTTAAGTAATGGTAAGTATACGTATAAAATAACAGCAAAATCCATGTCGGGCGAAGAGATGACCATCTCATCATACAAATTCGGAACAATTGACGGAATTAAATTCACTGAAGACGGAACTGTATTAATGATTAACGGATCTACCTGTTTGCCATCGGATATAATTGAAATAATAAACCCAAATTATTCAGGAGGAGAGGATAATGGCTGAGATAAACGGCATAAGTGTACCGTTTGTTCCGATAGTCAGGGAAGGCACATTACAGCCTAAACCCATACGAGAGGTCTCCAACAGCTTTGATACGATTTTTCAGGAGGAGCTTCAAAAAGTTAAATTTTCAAGTCATGCTCAAAAAAGACTTGAAACAAGAAACATTCAGCTCAATGCTGAGGAACTGACAAAAATTCAAAATGCTGTGGAGAAAGCGGAAGCAAAAGGTTCACGTGACTCGCTTGTAATGATGAACGATACTGCATTTATCGTAAATGTTCCGAACAGAACAGTAGTAACAGCCTTACAGGTTGGTCAGGACAATGAAAATGTTTTTACAAATATTGACAGCGTAGTTTTTACATAATTAAAAAATACTAATAGTGGGCGGGACCTTCAAAGGACGCCCGGATTCGGCTGACCGACTGACGCCGAGTCACATAAATTATAAAATAAAAATCCTTTAGGAGGTTAAAATGGCACTTCTTAATTCATTATTCGCAGGCGTTTCAGGCCTTAAAAATCACCAATCAATGATGGACGTTATCGGCAATAACATTGCTAACGTAAACACAATCGGTTATAAAGGCTCACGCGTAACATTCAGCGATACATTTAATAACTTTATAAAAACCGGTACAAACCCAACAGAAAACAGCGGCGGTACAAACTCATTTCAGGTTGGTCTTGGTATGAAAATAAACTCAATCGACAGAAACTGGAATCAGGGTACATTTGAAAGCACCGGCATCACAACAGACCTGGCTCTTCAGGGTAACGGAATGTTTGTTCTGAACAGTGACGGTCAAAGATTTTATTCACGTGCAGGATCATTCCAGTTTGATGCAGGCGGAAAATTAGTAAGCACGCAAAACGGAGCCATTGTTCAGGGTAAATTAGCAAATGATGACGGCGTTATTCCTCCCGGAAATAACCTTGAAGATATAATTGTTGATACGAACCTTAAATTACCGGCAACTGCAACCTCAGAAATAAAATGGGGTGGTAACCTGAAAAGTAATTCATCAATTACCAGAACAGAAGATGTTATAACAAGAGGTAATATTAAATCTTCAGATGCAACCGACACCGTTTTGGAAAATACCGTTTATAATGAATTCGGCGAAGCGTTCAGACTCGAGCAAACATTCCATCCAACAGGAGTTGCTAATACATATGAATATACCTGGGAAGTTTTTGATGCAAATGATGTTTCAGTAGGAACCAATACACTCGCAGCTCCTCTTTTATTTGTGGATGACGGAACCGGCAATATGGTTCTTAATGCTGCATCCATGACAGCCGTTACAGCCGAAGAAGTTAATTTAACAAATGTTGGCACTCCTGCCGGAGATATTCAATTTGATATTGATGCTACTGCTATGACAAATAACGACACTTCAAGAACAGCAAGCTCGTCGGCTGATTACAACAGAGAACCTAACGTTGTAAGCGGTTCGGTTACAATATATGATTCATTAGGTACTTCACATCAGGTGACTTTGAACTTCACAAAAATCAGTATAAACACCTGGAGATTTTCGGCATCAATACCTTCATCAAGCACAAGCACGGGAATAGCTCAATATTCAACAGGTACTATTCAGTTTAATGCAGACGGTACTTTGGATCCGGCTTTGATTTCACCAAACAACCCGATTTTAGGTTTTACACCAGCAGGCGGCGCTGTTCCGGCTGATATTGATCTGGACTTCGGAAGAGGATTTACAGGAATAACACAGACTTCATCCAGCTCGATAGTATCGGCATTAAGTCAGGATGGTTCGGCATCGGCTTCACTTTCGAACATTAATATCGACCAGTACGGAACAATAATGGGCGTATTCTCAAACGGTAATTCTCGCGCTCTTGGTCAGATAATGGTGGCAACTTTCAGAAACCTTAATGGTTTGATAAGCGAAGGCGGTAACCTTTATAAAGCTTACGCGAACTCAGGTCAGCCCCTGATCGGATCTTTTGGTGAAGAAACAAACACCACTGTTCAATCCGGCGCCCTGGAGCAATCAAACGTCGATCTCTCGGAAGAATTTACAAAAATGATTGTTTCGCAAAGAGGTTTCCAGGCAAATGCCAGGGTAATCACAACAGCAGACACTCTACTTCAGGAAATAACAAACTTGATCAGATAATAAAATAACGGGCGGGGATGATTTCCCCGCCTTTTTATTTTTAGTCACCTGCGCAATATTAGCCATTTCTCATACGATAAATCTCACTTTCTGAACGAATAACAAGCTTTTTCTTGGCACATCTCTTGTTTTGTAATAAGCACTATGATAGACGACGAAAAAATAGAAAACAGTTTACCGGAACCTTCAGTAAGAACTCCGGAGAAAAAAGGCGGACTCAACATGAAAGTTTTTGTAATAGGTCTTCCTTTATTTATTGTTCAGCTAGTTGCGGTTTATTTTATCACTGCAAATATTCTGTTGAATAAAATCACAGAAAATGTAAACCAGGGCGATACTAAAAATACCAACAGCGAGCAAATTCTTGATGATGATTCTTCATCACATGTAGAACTCGGAAAATATCTTTATTCCGTTGACGACATAATTGTTAATCCAGCCGGAACAAAAGGGAAAGAATTATTGCTTGCATCGGTAGCTTTTGATCTTAAAAGTGAAGAAAACAAATCGGAAATTGCCGGGAAAGAAATTCTTGTTAAAGATCTGGTAATTTCAGTTCTCTCAAGCAAATCAACTATTCAGCTTGGCAACACAGCTTATCGTGACACATTGCGTTATGAAATTCAGGGTAAACTTGCAGAGTTTTTACCGGCTGTAGGTGTAAATAAAGTTTATTTCAGTAAATATATCATAAACTAATATGGCAGAAGTACTATCACAACAAGAGATTGATGCGCTACTTAATAATGTTAAGTCAGGGCGCGAAGAGAAGGATGAATCAACAAGGGAAAAAGAAGTAGTTCCATTTGATTTCAGACTGCCGAACCGTATCTCTAAAAACCAGCTAAGAACAATCAGGAATATTCACGAAAACTTTGCCGAGAATTTTTCCTCTTTTCTTGTTTCCAAACTTCAGCAGATTGTGAATATCAGCATTACTTCTGTTGATCAGATTTATTACTCGGAATATGTTCTTTCGGTATCTAATCCTGCATGTTTATTTACTTTTGATATAACAAATACCGACATAAAAGGAATTCTGGAATTAAGTCCAGACCTTTCTTTTACGCTTGTTGACAGGTTACTTGGCGGTAATGGCGAAGGAACAAAAGCCTCACCGGTTATTACTCCGATTGAACAAAAAGTGCTGAATGTTGTTGTTGAAGAAATAATGCGGGATTTAAGAAAAGCCTGGCATATTATTGATGATCTGGATTTCAACGTTGACAGATTCGAACCGGATATAGATTTCGCGCAGATTACATCCCAGAGTGAATCGGTTCTGCTGATTTCATTCGAGCTTATGGTTGGTGAAAAATCATATCTTATGAATCTTTGTTTCGCCACTTTTGCTTTCGATACGATTCTGTCGAAATTATCCTCACAGAAATTCAGTCAGATTCGTCCCGCTAAGTATCAGGGTACAACAGCAAAAGAAATAATAACAAACAATGTTATAAAATCGGATATACAATTATCGGTTGAGTTCGGCAAATCACAAATCACCATCAAAGAATTAAGAGCCCTGCAAAAAGGAGATATTATAAAGCTTGATAAAAAAATTGATCAGGAAAACAAAATTTTATACGGAAACAGAATTCTTTTCTATGGCAGAACAGGCGTGGCAAATAAACACATGGCAGTTAAAATTACCCGCCGGGCATTAAAAAACGAAAGATATGAATAGGGATAAAAATGGACGAAGTAAACGATAATGAACTATTAAACGAACAAGAATCTGATTCAAAAGGATCTCTTGATGCAAAACAAGTCGAAAATATTTCTGTTGCTGCAAACACGATAGCATCGAGCAAAGGCAGGAATGCCTCTGTCGGGACCATGGCGGAATTCGATGAATTCGACGAATCAAAAGTTAAAACAGGCGAGGGTGAAGAAAAATTGGCGATGCTGCAAGACCTCAGTCTTAATGTCTACATCGAATTGGGCAGAACAAAAATGCAGATCAAAGATATTCTTGAGCTTGAGAGAGGTTATGTTATTGAACTTGATAAATTAGCCAGTGAACCGGTTGATATTTACGTTAATAACAAAAAAATCGCCGAAGGAGAAGTAGTTGTTATTGATAAACATTTCGGAATAAGAATAGTCAATCTCAATGATCCCGACGAACGTTTAAGAGGAGTTTATTAATGTCATTTACTGATTTGATAAATGCGTTTATACCATTACTTATTATATTCGGACTCCTTTATGGCATTCTGATTTTTGTTAAAAAATTTTCCTTTTCACCCAGGGCGAAATTATCAAAAAGTCTTTCAATTACTGTAATCAGTAACCAAATGATTTTACCTAAAAAATATATATCTGTGGTAAAAGTGAAAGACAAATTATTTGTTTTGGGCGTAAGCGATACATCAATTAATCTTCTCAAAGAACTTGATTATGATCAGTCTCTGGAAAATGAAATTAACGAAGACAGCGACAAACATAATTTCATGGACTTATTTAAAAGAAATCTGACAACAAAATGACACGTAAAGTATTACCCATCCTTTTTATTCTATTATTATTCGGTTCTGTTTCAGAATTATCAGCGCAGCAAAACACAACAATCCCGTTGCCTAAAATAGGTATTGATGTGGGAACAGCAGACAGCCCGGAAGATGTATCTGTGACTCTGCAAATATTACTTTTAATGACTGTTCTTTCCCTCGCGCCTTCAATACTTATAATGACCACCTCTTATTTAAGAATAATTATAGTATTCCATTTTTTAAAGAATGCGCTTGGCACGCAACAAATGCCTCCAAATCAGCTTCTGGCGGGGATTGCGTTGTTCATAACATTTTTTATTATGGCGCCTACCTGGAGTGAAGTGAACGACAAAGCTCTTCAGCCCCTGATGAGTGGTGAAATAAACATGACTCAGGCTTATGATTCGGCGATTGTTCCGATAAGGCAATTTATGTTCAAACATGTGAGAGATGAAGACCTTGAATTATTCATAGGTCTTTCGCAAATAGAACAACCCGAAACCAGAGAAGATTTACCGACATATATTCTTATTCCTGCATTTGCACTTAGTGAGTTGCGAGCCGGGTTTATAATAGGATTTTTCTTATTCATCCCGTTTCTGATGATAGATATGATAGTCGGTAGTATTCTGCTTTCCATGGGTATGATGATGATTCCGCCGATGATGGTGGCGCTTCCTTTCAAAATCTTGCTATTCATTCTTGTCGACGGATGGAATTTAATTGTTGGGTCAGTAATGAGGAGTTTTCTATAGATGACTGAAGAATTAGTAATAGAAGTACTTACAGAAGCATTTTATACATCATTCACTTTGTTGCTGCCGGTTTTGGGCGCATCTTTGATGATTGGTGTTTTTATCTCAATTTTTCAGGCAGTTACTTCTATTCAGGAAATGACCCTGACCTTTGTACCGAAAATTATTGTTACGGCGGTTGTAATTCTTTTTCTTATTCCCTGGATGATGGATAAACTGATTTCGTTTACTTATAAAATTATGGATATACTTGTCACGGTTGTTCAATGACGGAAATACTGGTAAAAGATTTTATTATTGTACTGATGGTTTTTATTCGGATATATTCCGCTTTTCTTGCTGCGCCGATTTTCGGTCATCAATCAATTCCAGCTCTTGCCAAGTTATTTTTATCAATATTTATTGCCTACGTAATAGCGCTAACCCTAAATGATGTTAATGTTCCGACAGGTTTTGAACTCTGGCCTCTTGTTTTAATTGCCATCAGGGAAGCAATTACGGGATTAATAATCGGCTTCACTCTGCATTTTGTTTTTTTCGGAATAACATTCGCCGGATCGATAATGGGATTTGAGATGGGGCTGGCTATTGCCAGTGTGTTTAATCCTGTTGATGAAACTGATTCCAATGTTATTGGTCAGATTCTCTATTTCGCAGCATTTTTAATTTTTTTCCTTATAAATGGTCATCATTATCTCATCCGTGCGCTTTCATTTTCATTCACGGTAATTCCAATCGGCACAAACACAGTAACCGGCGCGGTTGTTGATTTGCTTATTCAATACTCGGCGGTTGTTTTTGTATTGGCAGTAAAAATCGCTTCGCCGATTTTGGTTTCTTTTTTTCTTGTACAAATTGCAGAAGGAATATTGGCGCGGGCAATTCCGCAAATGCAGGTGTTTTTTGTAACACAACCATTAAAGTTGGGTTTAGGATTTATTCTGCTAAGCATGATTATACCTATATATATTTATGTAATTAAGAACTTATTGGAAAGCTACGAAGATAGTTTGTATTCACTAATAAAAGGAATGGCTTCATAATGGCGGAATCAGACGGCCAGGAAAAAACCGAACAACCGACCGGGAAAAAGTTAAGCGATGCCCGGGAAGAAGGACGAGTTGCCAAAAGTATGGAGCTCAATTCTTTTGCTGTGTTTACCTCAGGACTAATTCTGCTCTATATTAGCCAAAAGTTTATTAGTGGGCAATTCTCGAGTATGTCAAAGTACATTTTTGGTTCTCTGGATACTCTCGAATTATCTCAGGATCTAATCCAGTCTTACATGACTCAAGGCGCTATGTTCTATTTTATTACTATGGCTCCCGTATTTCTCGGATTGATTGTTATCGGACTAGGAATTTCGATTTCGCAAGTCGGATTTAAGATTTCAACTAAAGCGCTCACACCAAAATTTGATAAATTCAATGTTCTATCCGGTGTAAAGAAAATATTTTTTTCATCCAAATCCATGGTTGAATTACTGAAGAATCTGCTTAAGCTAAGCCTTATCAGCATATTCGTTTATAATATTATTTTCAGTTACATCGAAGATTCACCAATGCTCATGAATTTAACGGTACCTGAAATAATGGAATATATGCTTGATGCCGGTTTTTCAATGGTTTGGAAGCTTGCAATCCCATTCGCCATTATTGCCGCGGCGGATTTTATCTTTCAGAGATATAAATTCAACAAAGACAACATGATGACGAAACAGGAATTGAAAGATGAAATGAAACAAACTGAAGGCGATCCTCAGGTCAAAAGTAAAATTAAAGGAATACAGTTTTCAATAGCCCGGCAACGTATGATGCAGGATGTTCCCACGGCTGATGTTGTGATCACTAACCCTACTCACTTCGCGATCGCCTTAAGATATGATCCTATTAAAGATCATGCGCCTAAAGTTGTTGCTAAAGGCGTTGATGAAGTTGCTCAGAAAATTAAGAAGATTGCCGTCGAACATAACATTCCTTTACATGAAGACAGGGAACTGGCACGAACATTGTATAAATTGTGTAACATAGGCGATACAATACCTGAAAATTTATTCCAGGCTGTCGCTAAAATATTAGCTTATATTTTTCAACTTAAAAAGAAAAAGAAAACAATAGTATAGCCATCTATGAAACTTATTGGAAAAAATACTGATATAATTCTCGCTTTTGGATTAATTTTTATGCTGGGTTTGATGCTCATTCCTCTCCCGGCAATGTTTCTTGATTTTTTTCTTGCACTCAACATAACTCTCTCTGTGCTGGTATTAATTGTAGCTCTTTACATAAATTCTCCTCTTGATATTTCGGTGTTTCCGGGTTTACTGCTTGTTTTAACCTTATTCCGCCTTGCGCTTAATATAAGTTCAACAAGACTTATTCTAATTGAAGGATACGCCGGTAAAGTAATCGAATCGTTTGGTAATTTCGTAGTTGGCGGCAATTTTGTTGTTGGTTTCATAATCTTTATCATTCTGGTCATAATTCAGTTTGTTGTTATCGTTAAAGGTTCGGGAAGAATTTCGGAAGTAGCCGCGCGTTTTACTCTTGATGCAATGCCCGGTAAACAAATGGCAATTGATGCGGATTTAAATACCGGACTGATAAATGAACAGGAAGCCAAACAAAGAAGAGCCGATATATCACGCGAAGCTGAATTTTACGGTTCGATGGACGGAGCAAGCAAATTCGTAAAAGGTGATGCCATTGCCGGAATTCTGATTAATGCAATAAATATCGTTGGTGGGTTTATTATCGGTGTTGCCCAGAGAGGTATGCCATTTCAGGATGCATTACAAAGTTACACAATTCTTACCATTGGCGATGGTCTTGTTTCGCAAATTCCCGCTCTGATAATCGCAACCGCAGCTGGTATGGTTGTTACACGAAACTCAAGCGGTACATCACTGGATTCTCAAATAAAGGTTCAATTGTTCTCTAATCCACGAGTTCTCGGCAGTGTTGGCGGTGTGATGATTTTATTCGCGCTTGTTCCGGGAATGCCGACTATACCTTTTATATTGTTAGGCTCGGTGCTTGGTGTAAGTTCATTCATGAAAAAGAAAAAAAGAATTGTTGAAGAAAATAAATTAATAAAAACTGAAGAAGAAGAAAGTAAAACTCCGCGGGAAGAAAATTTTGAAGACTATTTACAGGTCGATCCAATTGAAATAGAAATAGGTTATGGGTTAATCAGCCTTGTTGACGAAAACCAGGGAGGCAATTTATTCCAGAAAATCTCCTCCACAAGAAAATTTATTGCTCTGGAATTCGGAGTACTTATTCCTCCGGTCAGAGTAAGAGACAATCTGCAATTAGCCCCGAATGAATACATAATAAAAATTAAAGGTAACGTTGTTGCCGCTTACGAAATTTATTCTGACAGGCATCTTGCAATGAATCCCGGAGGCGCAACCGAGGTTTTGAATGGAATTCCTACTAGTGACCCGGCTTTTAATCTGCCCGGTTACTGGATACTTGATCAGGAAAAAGATAAAGCCGAACTTGCCGGATACACCGTTGTTGACAGCATTTCTGTATTAACAACTCATTTACAGGAAGTTCTTAAAAATAACTTCGACAAAATTTTAACAAGACAGGCGGTTAAACAACTACTTGAAAATCTGAAAAAAGAATACCCGGCGGTAATTGAAGATATCAACCAGGATGTTCTTCCGCTGGGCACAATTCAAAAAGTTCTTCAGAATCTTTTGAGAGAATATATTCCAATTAAAGACATGGTGCAGATTCTTGAAGCATTGATCGATTATTCAAAAGTTACGAAAAACATAGATGTTCTCTCGGAATACGCGCGACATTCAATCGGTGACACGATTGCTAATATTCACAAAGATCAAAACGGTATTATTCATGCCGCTGTTGTTGGTGAATTACTGGAATCACATATTACCTCAGCGCTTAAAAACAATCAGGAAGCAGTTCAAACACTGGGATTAAGTCCGCAATTACTGAGAATATTAAATAATAATCTTACAAAGATTATTGGAAAATTTAACACACTCGGATATAATCCGGTTATTATAACATCCGCGACAATCCGGCCGTATTTTTATCGATTAATTAATTCATCATTCCCCGATGTGGCAATACTTTCATATTCGGAATTACCTTCGCAGATTGAAATTGAATTTATTGAAAAACTTGAGGTGATGAATGAGGATTAAGAAATATGTTGCCCCGACCTTAAAAGAAGCATCGCTTCAGATGAAACAGGAGCTGGGCGATCAGGCGATAATTTTAAGCACCAGGATTATTGAAGGAGATGAAAAATCAGGTAACAGAAAATTATTCGAAATAACTTCAGGAATTGAGGATGACAATATTCCTCAGTTCGAAAATTCTATCTCTTCCAAAGATGAAGATGAAAAACCTGATCCTAAAGCTTATGCAGAAGAAATAAAAAAACTGGCGTCAAAAGTTTATACAGAAAAACAGAATATAACTTTCGATTTACCCGTTAAAGATAAAAGTACGCCTGGCAGCTCAAAACCCAAAACTGCCCGTGTTAATGATAATGTGCAGCAGGTGGTTGATACTCTCATAGAGAATGAAGTTGATCAGGATATTATTACGCAGATTCTTAAGCAGCTTAAAACAAATAACTTAATGAATCCTGCTAATGTTTACAGTTATATTGTATCAAGTATCAGCGCTTTAATTCCTACTGTGAATTTTGAATTGAGAAATAAAAACAAAACAAAAATTGTTTCGCTCGTTGGACCAACGGGAGTAGGAAAAACAACAAGTATTGCCAAACTTGCCGTCATTTCAAAAATTGTTCATAATCTTGAGATTGGATTAATATCGATTGATACTTACCGTCTCGGCGCTCTGGATCAACTAAGAATATTTTCCGAGGTAAGTAATATTGATATGCTTGTTGCTTATGAACCGGATGAAATGCCTAAACTGATTGAGAGTTTCAGGAAAAAAGATATAGTATTTATTGATACCGTGGGAAGAAGTCAGAAGAACATTGATTCATTGGCTAAAACCAAAGAGTTTCTTGATATAATTAATGTTGATGAAATAATGCTTGTGCTCAGCGCAACGCACTCATCCCGCAATCTTCTGAATATCGCTGAGAAGTTTAACATTTTCAAATACGATTCACTTTTATTCACAAAAATAGATGAAGCTGTCACTTACGGTAATATCCTAAACGTTGTTGCAAAAACGAATAAGCCGACTATGTTTCTTACGAATGGTCAGGTAATACCTGATGATATAATTTCGGCTGATGCAGGTATGATTGCAAAATTGATTTACACAGGAGTATTAGGGTCATGATTGGACAAGCACGCAGAATTTTCGAATTAAAGAAAATGGAAAACAGCGGCGGAGACAGACCTAAAAAAATATATTCTTTCTCCAGCGGAAAAGGAGGTACGGGAAAAACCTTTGTGGCTCTTAACCTTGCTTATTCAATTTCGCTGAAAGGCAGAAAAGTGCTTCTGGTTGATTTGGATCCGAATTTGGCTAATCTTGATATCATGATGAACATTAAGCCGACAGCAACAATTAATGAATTTTATAAAGGACGTAGCCTTCTGAAGGAAATTATCCATAAGAAATCGGATTATTTACATTTTATTTTCGGTGATTCCGGCAGGGCTGATTTCCAGAGACTTAAAGATGATACGATCGGTTATTTTTTTATGCAGCTTTCAAAAATAGCTGATAATTATGATTACATCTTTTTGGATACCGGAGCCGGCGCAAGTGAAGATATAATAAAAATTCTCTCGCATTCCGATTATGCAGTGTTTGTAACAACTCCTGAACCAACCTCGATTATGGACGCATATGTAATGATCAAATTATTATGTGTGAATTCCATCGGTATGGAAAAAATGGTAATTGTTAATAAGTGCAATGATGAAGCCGAGGGACGGCAGGCATTTCAAAACCTTAATTCTGCATCATATCATTTCCTTCGTGAAAAGTTAAATTGTCTCGGTTTAATCCGTTATGACAGCGCGGTAAGCAGATCAATTGTTAACCAGAAATTATTCATTGAGCACAATGAAGAATCCATGATTACTGCTAATTTTTTCAAGATGATTAAAAATCTTGACGAATTCGTTCACGTGGCTAATATTAACCATTACGGTACGGATTTATTATCCTGAATTCCTTCAATTTCGACCAAAAATCCCCTTTTTAAGCACTAATTCATAACTTTTTTTTTGGTACAATGTTTGACTTTATTGTATCAAAAAATGAGTGAGAAATGAATAAAATAGTACTTCAAATTGGTTTGCTGATCTTCTGCCTCTCAATTATTTTCTTCTCGCAGCAAGGGTTACCGATTGAGACTATCATCATAAGGGCGTTGATAGTTTTCGTTTTCCTGACAACCATGATAACAATTTTTGTACTATTGTTTGTAAAGTCAATTAATCAGATATCACTTAAGAAAAATAAAGAGTTATAATAACTAATAGTGGGTAGTGGCATGGACACGACAATGCTATGGGAAAAATACAAAACCTCTCCTTCTACGGCGCTTAAGAAACAAATTATAATGAACTACACGAATCTTGTTCATTACGTAATTCACAATTCGAAGTTTTTGAACATGTACATTTTTGATGACCGCGATTATTTCCAGTTCGGAATTGAAGGACTTACTGAGGCGATTGACAGATTTGACCCTGATTACGGTACAAAATTCGAAACCTACGCTATCCAGAGAATCAGAGGAAAAATTATTGATGAACTGAGAAAAGTTCAGATTAAACCTCGAGTAACAAATCCTGAAAGTTCTTCAGAATCATATTACAATAATGTTTCGCTAAATCGCGCTGTTGATGAAGAAGACGGCTATATGCTTTATGAAGTGATACCGGATGAATCAGAAATTCCAGATGAAATTGCCGAGAAGAATGAAGCGAAAGAAATGCTTTTGGAAGCTATCAAAGGATTGGAAGAAAGAGACAGATTAATATTATCTCTTTATTATTACGAACACCTCAGCTACAAAGAAATTGCTCAAATGATGAATATTACTATTTCACGAATTTCACAGATACACTCAAGAATAATTGACAATCTAAGAACCAAACTAGCGCATATCCATGAATAATCAAGCACTTGAAATTAACGAGAAACGCGAGAAGAACAGAAAATTCCTCATGAACATCAGGAATCTTCCTTCTATTCCGGTTGTGATGATGGAAGCCCAGAAACGTCTGGAGAATCCTAAAACCAGCGCCGCCGACCTTGGTAAACTAATCAGTAAAGACCAGGGACTTGTGGCTAAAATTCTGGCAGTTGCCAATTCACCGCTTTACGGGTTGCCGCGAAGAGTATCAACAATTGAATTCGCTATTGTGATTTTGGGTTTTGACCACATTAAAAATATCGTAATCGCGCTTTCGATGATTGAGGCATTTAAGAATGAAACAGACAAAAACTGGGATAGAAAATCATACTGGACTCATTCACTAATGACCGCGAGCGCTTCAAAACGTATTGCAGATGATCTTGGATATAATAAAACCGGTGAAGCTTTTACTGCCGGGTTATTACATGATCTCGGTATTGCAGTAATCCAAAGATATTTTAAGAATGAATTTAATGAAATATGCGCTCTTGTTGAAGAACAGGGTATGCGTCATATAAATGCCGAAAATCAGATACTTGGAATTGGTCATACAGAGATGGGTCAGATTCTTGCCGATAAATGGAATCTGCCGAAAATTCTCGGTGAAACTATTGTGCATCATCATCTGCCATCGGGTTCACCGGATAATAAAGTGCTTACCTCGATTGTTCATCTTGCGGATTATATGACACAACGTCTTCAGGTAGGAGACTTTTCCTGGGATGATAATATGGAACTCGACACGAACATTTTACAGATTCTTAATCTTGGTGACGCTATTTATTTAGACAGATTCATTCAAAGTTATGAATCATTATTCAGAAGTCAATTAGAAACATTAACAATATAAAGAGTAGAACATGGCAACTTTAAGCACAGATATAGCTTCAAAACGTGAGAAAACAGAACTTGTTCTAAAGAATATTTACAATTTACCTTCTACACCCAAAATACTAACCGAGGTAATGAATCTGCTCAACGATAAATCCGTAAACACTTCTAAAATTACTCAGGTTATCAGCAAGGATCAGAGTATTGTTACGAAAATACTAACCATTGCAAATTCCCCTCTTTACGGTTTACAAAGGAAAGTTACTAATCTTGATTTTGCCATTTTACTGCTTGGATTCAGCGAATTAAGAAATATTGTTTCAACTATTTCGGTGATGGAATCAGTTAAAAATAAAACTGATAAATATCTTGATCAGAAAGAATTCTGGATGCATTCTTATCTCACCGGAACTGCCGCAAAACGTTTGGCTGACGATCTTGGTTACGAAAATCCGGGTGAAGCTTTTGTTAGCGGATTTCTTCATGATCTCGGCATCGCTGTTATCCACAGATTTCTGCATTCAAATTATGTTACAATTTATGAATCCGCTCAGAATGAGGAAATGACATTTTTCGAATCTGAAACTCAGGTGCTTGGCTTAGGGCATGATGAAATCGGTCAGTTCCTTCTCGAAAAATGGAATTTCCCTGTTACATTGTGCGAATCTATTCTCAATCATCACAATCCATCACGGTCAAAAAACAGCGAATTTCTTACCGCTATTATTCATCTGGCGGATTATATGACGCAAAAATTAATGCTGGGAAATTCATACTGGGATTTGGGAATGATGTTTAATGAAGAATCAATGAAAGTGTTACGTTTCTCCAGTGAAGGTGAGTTGAACGCTTTTATAGAAGGTTATAGAGAAGTATTTACTGAACAATTAGAATCAGCAAGGTATTTCAGTTGAGAGTGATAAGACAAAATATAGCAAAGTTTCAACCTTTCTATCAGACACTGGAAAATGTCGGGAATGAAAAAGCTGAATCTAATTTAAGACTGGTTGAAGAAAAAACAATAAAAGAAGAAAAACCGGTGAAAGAAGAAAAACCGAAACCGGATACTGCTTCGTTATTCCAATACATTTTAGCGCTCGAAAGCAAAACCAATAAAATGACCGGCTCTGAAGAAATGATTTCGCTGCTGGACAAAACTATCCGCAGATTTATCGACGTAAAAGAATTTGATCTTTTTTATTATTCTGAAATGCAGGATGCACTTTTGCCTCGTAACAGAAATTCAAAAGAAAGAGCGATTAATTTTATTAATAACTGTAACAAAGAAGGTATTCTTGAGTGGGTTTTCGAAACCGGAAAACCGGTGCTTATTCCTGAACCGGCAAGTCATACAATCAAGGGACCTAAATTCAACTATCTGCTCATTCCGATAATAGAAAGAAAAGTTAATCGTGGTGTTGTAAGTATTTTAACAACAATGACAGCACTCGCTGATGATTCGCCAGAAAGTCAGGCATTAAGAATTTGCCTGGGAATAGTTCTTCCGAAACTGGAAGTCGTAAGACAAAAACACAAACTGAATTCAATTTATCACGATCTTCAGGTTTATCAGTCAAAACTTACAAACGATTTCAAATTATCCGCGATCGGTGAATTAACTTCAGGAATTGCAGAAACAATTATCAGCCCTTTACAGGTGATTATGAGTTACGCTGATATGATTAATAAGGAATATCAGAACATTGACAAAACACTTGTGAACGGAATCATGTCTCAGGTTAAAAAAGTGAACACAATCGTAAGCAGGCTCATAAAGTTTTCAAGTATTGACAGCAGCGAACTGAAGATTCAACCTTGCGATTTGAATAAATATATTGAAGACTATCATGAAGTGATAAATTCTTCATTACGCAATAAAAACTATGAATGCATTCTTGATCTGGAAGAAAAAATTCCGCCGATTCTAAGCAATGCCAACTACATTAATCAGATTTTAACAAATGCTTTCAGCGTGCTGAAACCAGGCAGTGAAAACGGAGGCGGCATTCTCGTTCAATCAAAATACATTAAAGAAAATATCGTACTCAGGTTTATCTCAACGGATTTTATCGAAACGCTCAGAAAATCAAATGATGATTTTTCACGCGATCTGAGTTACAGAATACTCCAAAATTTAATAAGAACACACGAAGGTGAAATTGTAAGCGATGCCAGTGAAACAACAGGCTCAACACTGGTTTTATCTTTTCCATTAAGAAGGAAGATGAGAACATGAAATATGTAATAATCACTATGATTATATGTACCATTGCATTCGCCCAAACCGATACGGGGAAAGTAGATCTGACAAAACTTGTACGTGAGCAGATTGAACTTGCCCAGGCAAAACAAGAATTAGTGAATGCAGATGTAACTGAATTTAATGCCGGAGATACTTTAGCTGCTGAAATTGAAATGCCGGAACCTGAAATCATTAAGTCTCAGGTGGCAGAAACATTCACAAGGCAACCGCATGTAATCAGAAGAATTGAGAAACCAAAAAGTGATTACAGCATTCTTTGGAAATTTTTTGTTTTAACAGCCGCATCAGGAATGATTTTCGGATATGTTTTTCTGAGAAGAAGAAAAAAATCGATTGTTGTGGGCAGAGAGAAGGACTTAAAGAAAAAGATTGTTTCGCTTAGAGAAGAACGTGTGATAAGGAAAGACAATCCGTATTTAAGAGAAATCAGAAATAATCTCCTGGCAACTGCCGGAAAAGGTGAATTGAGTGAAGCTGCAATAACAAATGCAGCAAGAAAATTAAGAATTTCAAGAGAAGAAATATTACTGGCAAACCGGATTCATTCACACACAATGATGAATGCATAATTTTCGGAGAAGATAATGATAGAAGGACTAAATAAAGCGGCATCGGCATTGGGTAATGGTTTCAGCAATATGGGAAGAATTGCCAACAACCTTGCTAACGTAGACACTCCGGGTTTTAAAAGAGATCTTCCATTCAGCGAAGTGTTGGATGAAGAGAATAATATTATGTTAAGTCAGTTTACCGATCATCACCAGGGAGATGTTTATTATACTAACAATCCGCTCGATCTCGCGTTAACCGGACAAGGTTTTTTCACTGTTGATACAGGCAATGAAGTTCTGCTTACGAAAAACGGAAAGTTTAAAATTTCGGAAGATGGTTATCTGGTAAACAGTCAGGGTTATAAAGTGCTCGGACAATCAGGTGAAATAAGCGTTGGTGAATACTTAAATGAAGAAGACCAAAAGATAACAGTTACAAAAGAAGGTGAAATTATTTTTGGGAAACACAACATTGATACGCTGAAAATTTCTGTTGTTGGTGATCTGAGAGATCTCACGAAAGCCGAAGCCTCAACATTCAGACACCCGACGGGAGATTTTCAAACCGCTGAAGAAACAGAATTTTCAATTGCCCAGGGATATCTCGAAAATTCCAACATTAACCCTGTTATTGAAATGGAAGCAATGATTCAACAAACAAAAGATTATGAAACTGCCGCCAAAATTATTCAAGCTCTGGATACCAGTCTCGGGCAGGCAAATGAAATTGGAAAAGTATAAGTAACGGAGAAATAAAATGTCAACAAGAGCATTAAGATCAGCTGCCTCCGGAATGTACGCTCAGCAACTTAACATCGAAGTAACATCAAATAACATTGCAAACATGAATACAACCGGATTCAAGAAAAACAAGACTGAGTTCCAGGATCTTATGTATCAGGATGTTCCGGTTCAAACTGTGTCATCAACAACTCCGGGCACGACAGTTGCTTCATCCGATATTTTGCAGGTTGGTAATGGTGTGCAACCGATTTCAACACAAAAAATATTTACTCAGGGAGATCTTACTCCGACGAATAATCTCATGGATATGGGAATTCAGGGTGACGGATTTTTTCAGGTTCGTAAACCGGACGGCTCTTTTGCCTATACACGTGATGGAGCATTTAAAATGAATTCAGAGGGAAATTTGGTAACCTCAGGAGGTTATCTGCTCGACCCTGAAATTACAGTCAGTGATTCTTCGGTTACGATGCGGGTATCACGTGACGGTGTTGTTGAAGTTTTTGAAGCAGACGGCACTTCTTATGTGCTGAGTGAAATTCAACTGGTGAAATTCTTAAATCCGGGCGGATTAAAAGCTCTGGGTGATAATCTTTATGCAGAAACCGATTCCTCAGGAGAACCACAGCTCGGAACACCGGGATCGAATGGTTTCGGAGAAATTCATCAGGGCTATCTTGAATCGTCAAACGTTGATATTGTTGAAGAAATGATTTCTATGATTCAGGCACAGAGAGCCTACGAAATAAATTCCAAAACAGTTAAAGCTGTTGAGGAAATGATGACAACAGCAAATAATCTTAAAAGGTAATTAAAAATGCTTAAGGCGTTTTTCATATTGATTTCATTACTTAATCCTGACTCGTTATTCGAAAAGGAGATTGATCTTTATCTTCAATCCAACCTGACGAATTACGTTAAGTATGAGTACGAGGTAGTAAGAATGCCGAAAGACTTTAAGGAAATTAAGATTAACAGAAATCAATCGTTTACAATTACAGGCGATTTAGCTTATGTGCCCGTTACGGTTGTGAAAAAATCAAACGATACTTTCAACACAAGTATAGTTTTGAAAGTAAATCTTTTCACCTTTGCTCTGATTGCAAACGATGATATTCAACGCAATGCAGAACTTAACGAAAGCCAGTTCAGAACTGCAATAATTGATGTAACAAAATTCAGAGACGAACCGATTCTGAATCAGGATTTACAAAGTCTCAGAAGCAAATTTATGATAGAAAAAGATTCGCCTCTTCTGAAAAATATGGTTGAGGAAAAACCAGTAATTCAGGCAGGCGACGTTGTCTGGCTGAACACCCGGGTTGGAATGGTGAATATTAAAATGAGCGCAACAGCTCGTCAGGAAGGTAAAGTTGATGAGATCATTCGGGTGAAATCTGACGACAATAAATTGTATCGGGCAAAAGTGCTTGATAATAATAATGTTTTAGTAATGGAGTAATAAAATGAAACTTTGGATGGCAATAATATTTGTTCTCACGATCAGTTGTTATGGTCAGAATATGAGCCGAAACGCGGCCTACTCGTTGTTTTCTGATCAGAAGGCCATAAACATCGGTGATGCATTAACGATAATTGTATCTGAGTCATCACAGGCTTCGAATAATGCTGAAACAGCAACCGGGCGGGCAAGCGAATTAAGCTTTAACGGCAGCGGCAGTCTTGATGCAACCGCACTTCCGGCCGCTGATTTAGAAATAGGTTCTGGAAATGATTTTCAGGGTAAAGGCTCAACTAAAACAAGCGGATTGATAAAAACAAGAATCAGCGCTCTTGTTGATTCGGTTTTTGCCAACGGAAATTTAAGAATCAAAGGAAGTAAAAAATTAGTTATCAATGGCGAAGAGCAAAATATTTTTATTTCGGGAATTGTAAGACCATCGGATGTAAGCGCCGATAATTCAATTTACTCTTTCAATATTTCTGAGGCTGAAATCAGACTTGAAGGTGATGGTATGATAAACGACTCTCAAAGTCCAGGTTGGTTAACAAAAATATTCCATTGGATATTTTAGGTGAAATTATGAAAAAGTCAGTGAATTATTTTATAATAATTTTATTACTCGTATCACTTAATCATGCTCAAAGGATTAAGGATATTGCTTTTATTACGGGGCAATCAACCGAACAGGTAATTGGCTACGGCCTTGTTGTCGGGTTATCGGGAACAGGCGATAGTCACAGATCATCTTTCACAATTCAGTCGATTACAAGTATGCTGAAAAGATTCGGTGTGACGGTTCCTCAGGAAGACCTGAAGACAAGAAATGTGGCTGCGGTGATGGTAACAGCGTCTCTAAATTCATCTTATAAACCGGGAGTGAAATTCGATGTTACTGTTTCCTCTCTTGGCGATTCAAAAAGTTTACAGGGAGGAACGTTATTGTTAACTCCCCTTTCAGGAATTAACGGAAAAGTTTACGGAACGGCACAAGGCCCGGTTTCAGTTGGCGGTTATGATTTTACGACTCCAACAGGAAACAGAATTGCAAGAAACCACACCAGCGCCGGACGCGTTCCCCGCGGCGGTTTGCTGAAGTATGAAATGGAAGCAGAAGGTATCTCGGAAAATAACTTAAGTGTTTTATTACGCGAGCCGGATTTAACAACGTCCAGCAATGTAGCTAATGCAATTAACACAGCATTCGGAGAAGAAACAGCAAAAGCAGTTGACGCATCCGAAATTAAAATTACCGTTCCCGAAAATCGCGCTGAAAACCTTGTTGGATTTCTTGCTGAATTGGAAAGTATTCTGGTCGAAACAGATTATACAGCCAAAGTAATTCTGAATGAAAGAACCGGTACTGTTGTTGCCGGTACAAATGTGAAAATTCATCCTGTCACTATTTCACATGGCGGTTTGAATATTGATATTAAATCATACCCGATAATTTCACAACCAGGCGCATTTAGCCGGGGTGAAACAGCAATATTTAATAATATGGTGCCGTCAGCTTATCAGGATTCAAGTAAAGCAATTGCAATTCAGGGTGCTTCCAATGTTCAGGAAGTAGCTGCAGCACTAAACTCTTTGAAAGTTTCTCCGAAAGATATAATAGCAATCTTTCAGGCATTAAAAGAAGCAGGAGCATTAATAGCAGAACTGGTGATAATATAATGAGCGGAATTGAATTAAAAATAACGAATCAGCAGAAACATATAAGCCAGGCAGCACTGCCGGGGCAAAATATGTCGGAAGCTGAAAAACAAAAACTCGCGACCGCGGCAAAAGATTTTGAAAGTCTGCTTACTTCGATGATGTTGAAAAGTATGAATGAGACTACAGGCGGTATGTTCGGAAGCGAAGGATTTGGCGGTGGTTATTTTGATTCTATTTTTGAAAACGAAATCGCAATGCAAATGTCGCAGAGCGGAAAAGGATTCGGAATTGCCGAATCAATATTCAAAAAAATAACAGGCGAGGATCTTGATTCCGCACAGTTTATGAGAAAAATTGCCCCGTTAAATGAAAAAATAAAAGTTAAGAAAAGTAATACGGAGAATAATTTTCCATTCCTTACACCGAGCGAAAAAGCTGTTCAACGCGTGGATAAATTCGATGAATATATCCGCGAGGCTTCAGATAAATATGGTGTTGATGAAAAATTAATAAAATCAGTAATACTAACTGAATCTGCCGGAAATGTAAAAGCAATTTCTTCTGCCAAAGCAAAAGGATTAATGCAGTTAATCGACAGCACCGCGAAAGATATGGGTGTCAGAAATTCCTTTGATCCGAGAGAAAATATTATGGGCGGAACGAAATATTTATCGCAGCTTTTAAAACAATATGACGGTGATTTGAAACTAAGTTTAGCCGCTTACAATGCAGGTCCGGCTAATGTTCAAAAATATGAGGGCATTCCTCCATTTGATGAAACAAAAACTTATATAACCCGCGTGATGGGATATCTTAATTACCTGGAAGGTTAAGTTATGAAAACGGAAGATTTATTAAATATCGTAAAAGAGCAGAGACAAAATCTCAATCAGTTTCATGAAGTTGTTTTGTTGAAGCAACAAGCATTGATAATGAACGACCTGAAAGGAATTGAAGGAGCGATTGTTCGTGAAGAAAAACTGATAAATACGGTTGAAAAATGTGAACGCAGTAAAGCTGAAACGCTGACTGCCCTAAAGAAAAAACTTAATCTTGATTATCCCTCGATGAAAACAACGGATTTTATTCAGGTAGCCAGTCAGTTTATGGAAATAAAAGTTATTAAAGAATTTCAGAAAGAATTAGCGGCAATTGAAGAATTAGTTGAAGCTATTCAATCGGTGAATCAACAAAACCAGTTCCTGATCACCAACGCCCGGCAATTCATTAGAAAGATAGTTGAAGCTGTTGCTAAAGCAGGAAAAAAATCATTATTGGATAGAAAAATATAATGGGCTTAAGTAGAGTATTTGACATATCGCGAAGAAGTCTGGCTACCTATCAAACAGCCATGGATATTACTTCTCATAACGTTGCCAACGTAAGTAATGAAAATTATTCGCGGCAAAAGATAAGTTTTACCACCGAGGCTCCTCAGAAAACCGCAAACTTTATCTGGGGATCGGGAGTAAAGATTGATGATATTGTCAGAGTGAGAAATCAAATGATTGACTCTCAGTTACGTAATTCTTATTCAAGTTTTTACGGAAATGAACAGGAATCACTGGTACTCGCAGAAATCGAAGAGGTATTTTCCGAGCCTTCAGAGCTGGGACTTTCTACAACACTTACGGAATTTTTTAATGCCTGGAATGAATTATCTGTTTCACCTAACTCAATGGCTTTAAGATATCAGGTAGCTCAGAAAACGGAGCAACTCAGTGAGCGTTTTAAAATTGTTTATAACAATCTCAATGAGATTAGTTATGACACAACACAAAATTTTGCCAGCAAGACAGAGAACCTGAATACTTTACTCCAGCAAGTGCATAGCATAAACAGACAAATTGTTGATTCGGGTATGACCGGCATTTCGGCAAATGACCTTATGGATCAACGTGATTATTACATTGATGAAATTGCTAAGTTGGCTAACATCAGTGTTGTTTTAGATGATAATAATGCTGCAATTATATCAATCGGTGGAGTTCAGGCGGTTGACGCGAACAGTCTGGTGCAGTTTGATGCAAAAGTTATAAACGATACTCTGACCATAAGTGCGCGTAATAATGATGTGTATATCAAACTTACGGGCGGAGAACTTTTCGGTTTGAGTCAGATATATTCGCAGAGAATTCCCGATTACCAAACCCGTCTCGATGATATAGCGAACTCTCTTGTCACCAAAACAAATGCTTTTCACCAGGCGGGGTATACTCTTGAAAATCCCCCGCAGACCGGTTTGGCCTTTTTTGACGGATATGAGATGGGAGTAATTACCATTAATCCTGAAATCCTTAGTGATGCATCAAAAATTGCAGCCTCTAGTAATGGTTCTGAGGGAAACGGTCAGGTAGCTAATAATATCGCTAATCTGTCTACCTCAAAAATTCTGAACGGAATATCAATAAATGATAATTACGCTCAAATGATTTCAAAGCTGGGCAACGATAAACAAAAGGTTGACAGTATAACAAAATCCACCGACCTCATTATTGAGCAATTAAAAGTTCAGAAAGGAACGGTTTCCGGAGTATCGCTCGACGAAGAAATGACAAACATTATTCGTTTCCAGAGATCTTACGACGCTTCGGCTAAACTGATTTCTATCGCAGAAGAAATGTTAGAAACATTAATAAATATGGTTTGAGAAAATGAGAGTATCGGATATAATGCTGCAGACAACATATCTTTCCAGCATTAACAGAACAAAAGAGAAAATGCAGGAATTACAGGAAAAGGCCGCCACCGGGAAGAAGGTTCAGAATCCTTCCGATTCTCCTTTCGGAACTGTTACAATCCTATCTCTTCAGGACAGAATCAGCTCCGCAAAAACCAATATCAGGAACATGGAAAGTATCAAAGGCTTTCTGCAGGAGACTGAAAATAATCTGAATAGTATTGAATCGGAGATTACAAAAATTCTGAATAATATATCTCTCGCGAGAAGTACAACTGCCGCTGATCTTAAAAATTATGGGGATCAGCTTGATTTGGCATTAAAAACAATTATTGATACTGCCAATTCACAATATGAAGGAAAATATCT
>CAZEXO010000008.1:17549-19384 GCA_964516545.1 uncultured Melioribacteraceae bacterium | reverse complement strand
CTATCCTTGCGCGGCGCAACGAAATTAAACGGATTGAATATCTTTTTGCCGGAACTGATTACACTACAGCCCCTTATGGTTTTACAACCGATGGATTATCGGTTGAAATAAAAGCTCAAAGTGTTGCGGGTGAACAAAAAATAAGTATATCACAGGATGCTCAACAGAAAGTTAATATTACCGGAACGGAATTATTTGGTACAATAATTAAACAGCGTGGTGATTTTGATTCAACAGCAGCTATCGGTACTGTTACAACAGGTAATTCAACCATATACGATGCCGAAGGGAATGAATATACATTAAATGTTAGTTACGAAAAAACTGCCGCCAATACTTACGAACTTACTTATGATATTCTTGACGACACTTCAACGTCAATTTACGGAACTGCGCCGGCTGCCATTACCCTTGGTTTTAATTCTACTTCCGGCAGACTATCAACAGTCAATGGATCTGAAACTCAGAGTATCAATATAAAAGACGCTTCTCACAAGTTGGATTTTAACCTTGATTTTGTTAGTCTGAAAGAATCCAGCAGCGCCTCGGCTTTATCATTCTCGGCAAATCAGAATGTTGATATTTTTAATATGCTTATCCAGATCCGGGATGATTTGTTGGCCGGTAATAAGCCTTCGGACGCGCAGTTTGATGCTGTTAAAAATTTTCACCAGCATGTGCTGGATAAACTTTCGCAGAACGGTAACATTGTTTCCCGGTTTGAAGACACAATTGAATTGCTGGATAACCGGGTTCTCAGTCTCCAGGAACTTCTCTCTAACGAACAGGATATTGATGAAGCCGAAGTGATTATGAGTTTGCAAAATGAAGATTACCAGTTGCAGCTTGCATACAAATTATCATCAATGATATTACAAAAATCTCTGCTTGATTACTTATGACTAAGAAATACGGAACTATAAATGGATTGCTCCTTGGTGTTTTTTCAATCTTCGGCGCATATTTTATTGAAGGCGGTTCGCTCGGCGCGCTGTTCCTTATCTCCCCATTGATTATCGTTTTCGGAGGAACATTTTCTGCTGTTATAATCGGTTTCGGTTTCGATAAATTTTCGAAAATATTCCAGCTCATCAAACTGGCGTATTTTCCACGGACATATAATCTGGAAAGGCTGATAAACTCTTTTGTTGAGATATCCATTAAAGCGCGCAAGCAGGGATTGTTAACAATCGAAAGTGATTTGAGCGAGCTTGAATATTTATTTCCCAGAAAATTAATCAGGTATGCCATTGACGGAACAGATGCGAACGATATTGAAAATCTTGCCGTGCTTGAAATGAAAATCATGCAGGACAGGCATTCATTCAACATACAGATTTTTTCCAAAATGGGAAGTTACGCGCCGACAATGGGAATTCTTGGAACTGTAATGGCATTAATTATGACTCTGGCAAATGCCGGTACTGATCCTACAATTTTAATTAGAAACATTGCCACTGCGTTTATAGCTACGCTGTGGGGTGTATTAAGTGCAAATTTATTTTGGTTTCCAATAAGCGATAAATTAAAGAAATGTCATTTGGAAGAAAAACATATGATGCAGATAGCCCTGGAAGGGGCTTTGGCCTTGCAGAGTGGGGAGATTCCCTCAATTCTGAAAGCAAGACTGATAAGCATGCTTCCTCAAAAAGATCAGATAAAAATGCTCAATTCCTAGAGGATGATGATCTTTTTAAAGAAAGCGAAGGCGAAAAAGACCGATACTTAATTACGTATGCCGATCTTATCACCTTATTGCTCGGTCTGTTTATTATTCTTTACGCGATATCAAATATCGATATTAAGAAATATGAACAGATAATGTCGGCAATGGG
>CAZEXO010000008.1:5701-17539 GCA_964516545.1 uncultured Melioribacteraceae bacterium | reverse complement strand
ATTTTCGGCGGTTCGGCATCAGGAGCTTTTAGTCAGGGCGAAGTAATGACTTTAACCGGCGGGAAACTTGATTTTATTCCAACCAAAATTGATCGGCTTCGCGCGGAACTTTCATTCCTTATTGATCAGCATGGACAGAATTCAAATGTAATGCTGGAGGAGAATGAGCGTGGGTTTACGATTCACATCCAGGGAGATATTCTTTTTCCTTCGGGAAGCGCTGACCTTGGAATGGGATCGGCACAAGTTCTTGCTGATGTAGCTAAAGTTTTAAGAGAACTTAAAAACGATATCAGAATTGAAGGGCACACGGATAATTTACCCATGACTTCCCGCGCGTTCCAGTCGAACTGGCATTTATCTATTGAAAGAGCCCTTAATACTGCGTATTATTTAATCGACAAAGAAGATTTGTCGCCCGAAAAAGTTTCGGTAGTCGGTTATGCCGAGTACAGACCGATAGCTTCAAACGATACTCCCGAAGGGAGAGCAACAAACAGAAGAGTAGACATAGTAATCATAAAAGAATAGTGAGCCATGAAAATTACAACTTATCAATTCGGCGAAATTGAATTCCACGAGGACAAAATAATCCTTTTTAAAGCCGGTATTATCGGCATGGAGGAATTCAAAAAATTTCTTCTTATTAAAACAGATAATGAGTTATTTTATTATCTTAATTCTATCGAACAACCGGAAATTGCATTTCCACTGGTTGGTTTGAGACTTCTGGATGAAAACTATCCGATGATCGAAAATAATGAACCGTTTGGGATATGTACTTTGAACAAGGATCCCATGAAAATAACGGTTAATTTAAGAGCGCCGGTTTATATCAACCAGGATGACAAAACGGGATTTCAGAAAATTTTGGAAGATGACAGCTATCTCGTTAACTATAATTTATTTATAGAATAAGAAGGTAAACAGTATGCTAATTTTAACGAGAAAAAAAGATGAGGAAATCAGGATTGATTCCAACATTATTATCAAAATAGTATCAGTATCCGATAATCATGTGAAAATTGGAATTGAAGCTCCTGCCGAAGTGGAAATATTGCGCGGCGAAATTTACAGCAAGGTAAAAGAAACAACTCTCGAAGCTTCACTTCAAAGTAAAGAGAACGTCCTGGAAGTGGGGAAATTGAAAATAAATAAATTCAGGAAATAAAATGTTACCTGCTCAAGTTGAAAAGGTGAAAGTCCTGGTCGTTGATGACAGTGATATAATCAGATATTCTCTAAAAGGATTTTTTGCCGATTATAATTTTGAAGTTACTACCTGTACTGACGGATTGGAAGGTGTGCAAAAAGCAATTGAGACTAAACCGACTTTAATTTTTCTTGATCTGATGATGCCCAATCTTGACGGGGTTAAAATGCTTCAGGTTATTAAAGTTATGGATGACCTGAAAAATATTCCTGTTATTGTTATAAGCGGGGCGACTAATAAAAGAAACGTTCTTTCGTCTATCGAAGCCGGGGCTGACAGAGTAATATCAAAACCCCTGAAAAAAGAAATTATCATCAAAACCATCAAAGAACTCCTTGGCGAAGAATTTTTAAGAAAAACTAAAAAGGAAAAAACTTTTTCAGAAAACGATAACACGGAAATATTAAAACAGCTTCGTAAGTTTTTCGTGAATAGTTTTTCAATTAAACGAAGCGGAATCGAAAAAGCTATAGCAACTCAAAATAAAGATTTGTTGAAAACAGTTGTCCACGAAATTAAAGGTACCGGCGGCGCAATAGGTTATCCGCAGTTAACCCAGTTAAGTTGTGATATTGAAGAAAAATTAACGGCAAAAAAAATCGATTGGTCATCAATAAAACTACATTGTGAGCAAATATTTTCGATAGTAAATGAAATAGAAACAATAACTGAAGAAGAATAAATCATGTTTGTAATTATTGGAATAGCTGTTGTATTCGGCGGAGTACTTTTAGGATTTATTATTGCTGGCGGAAATCCGATTCTCCTCATTCAGGTATCCGAATTTATAACAATCGGCGGAGCAGCTGTTGGAAGTATATTAATCGCCTCGCCGTTATCATTGATAAAAAAAATTATTGCTGAACTTCCTCATTTGTTAAACCCGGTTCATTACAGCAAACAGGATTATCTCGATTTACTGAAAGCGTTTAATGATCTTTTTCTTGAGGCTCAGAGAGATGGTTTACTTGCCATTGAGAAACACGTGGAAGATCCCACACAGTCGCCGGTCCTGGGAAGGAATAAAAAGTTTTTGAACAACCACATCGCAAAAGATTTTTTCTGCGATACAATGAAGGTTATGCTCAGCGGCGGGGTGCCTCCTCATGAACTCGAAAATTTAATCGATGCTGAAATTGAAACCTTCGAACTCGAAAACAAACCTGTTCACGAAACAATTTCCAGGGTGGGTGATTCATTACCGGGATTAGGAATTGTTGCTGCCGTACTTGGAATTATTGTAACGATGGGCTCAATTAATGCCGGCGCTGAGGCTGTCGGTCATCACGTAGCTGCCGCTTTGGTTGGGACATTTCTTGGTGTTCTTTTGGCTTATGGTTTTGTTAATCCTATTGCCGCAAATCTCGATCAACAAACCGGCACTCAATTAAGATATCTTGCAACAATAAAAGCATGTATTGTAGCTTACGCTAAAGGCAATCCTCCGATTATTGCTGTTGAAATGGCAAGGAGAACTATTTACTCCGATTCCCGGCCATCCTTCTCAGAGCTTGAATCATACATGAGAGGCAGAAGTGAATAATGGCCGATGAATCACAACCGATTATAGTAAAAAAAATTAAGAAAGGGGGCGGACACCACGGCGGCGCCTGGAAAGTTGCGTATGCCGATTTCGTAACAGCAATGATGGCTCTCTTTATTGTATTATGGATTCTTAGTTCAAGTGAAGAAGTGAAAGAAGCCGTTGCGAGTTATTTTAATGATCCGACCGGTGTTCCCATTCCGGGGGCTGAAGCTTTGAATAAAAATCCCAAACCTCTTATTGAACCTGAGATAAATGACGAAATTTTATTCAGAGAACGTGAAAGAGAAAGACTCGAACAAATGGGCGAGGAAATTGTAAGTGATCTGAAAGGCGATTCCGAATTCCTTGGACTGATGGATCAAATTCAGGTTCAGATTGTTGATGAAGGACTTAGAATAGAAATGCTGGAATCATCGGATGATGTTTTCTTTAAATTAGGCAGCGCTGAACTCGATGCTAAGGCTCAGACAATACTGAAAAAAGTTGGCACGAGACTGAGCGGACTTCCAAATGATGTAGTAATAGAAGGACATACTGACTCGCGTCCTTTAGCAAGTCAGGGAGGTTTTTATACAAATTACGAATTAAGCGCCGACCGTGCGAATTCCGCGCGAAGAGCATTAATGAATGGCGGTCTTAACGAAAAGCAGATAGATGAAATAAGAGGTTATGCCGATAAACGATTGAAAGATAAAGCTGATCCGTATAACCTTGTGAACAGAAGAATAAGCATCATTGTAAAATTTTCGGAAAAGAAATGAGCAAAAATATTTTAATCGTAGAAGACGATCCGTTTTCACAGGACTTTTACCGATTCATTTTTAAGAAGGCAGGATATAATGCAACCATTCTTGAAGATGGCGATGAGATTTTAAGAAGACTGAAAACAGATAACATTTCTCTTCTGATAATGGATATCAATCTGAAAAACACTTATCTGAAAGGCGAGAAAATAGACGGCATGCAACTTTCAAGAATTATTAAACAGGATTCCGGCACCTCAAAAATTCCGATTCTGTTAGTGACCGCTTATAGCAAAAGTGTAACTCAGGGAAAATTTATTGATGAAAGTATGGCTGAAGATTATATCACAAAACCGATTATCGATTTTAATATGTTACTTAACAAAGTAAATCAACTGATTCTAAGCTGATGGAAAAAGAAAAAATACTCATTGTTGAAGATGAAAAAGATACTCAATACATCCTTAATAAACTTTTAGTTAAGAACGGTTATGATGTATTGCTCGCAAACAACGGTCAGGAAGCTCTTCAGATAATTAAAGAAAATCCGCCGAAAGCTATTGTTGCAGACTGGACTATGCCCATTATGGATGGAATTGAGTTGTGTAATATTCTCAAAAAAAGTGAAGAGTATAAACTTATTTATTATATAATTCTCACCGCAAGAACTTCCTTAAAAGACAGAGTAAAAGGACTTGATGTCGGCGCGGATGATTTTTTGCTCAAGCCTATTGAGAATCAGGAATTGTTGGCCAGAATAAGATCAGGCGTCAGAATCCACAACCTTCAAAATGAGCTGAAAAATGTTGAGCATTCAAAAGCATTAATTGAAATGGCCTGCACAATAGGACACAAATTTAATAATCCGCTCAGTTCGTTAATTATGTCATTGCAAACTCTCGAAGAAGATCTGAAAAATGAAAACCCTAAAAAATACGAAGAAGATTTTCTGGTAATTAATGAATCTATTGCAAGAATTAAAACTTTGATTAACGATTTAGTGTATCTGCAAAATCCGAAGGTAGTTAATTACACTTCCGATCAGAAAATGATTGAATTAAGCTAGTAATAAACCAGACTCAATTATCTGTCTGAATTTTCGATAATATAATGAGGATTTAGGCATGTTAAACAAAATTTCAAATATTAATTCCGGCTTAGAGCTTAATAAGTCCGTTAAGTTCAGGAAATATAAAAAAAACGGCTCAGGCTCATTTCAAAGTCACATTGATATTAATGACTCGATTAATATTTCGCCGGCTCTTGCGTTTTTTGATGACAGCAACTGGATACTCAAGAATCTTAATCGTTCATCCGATAATAAAATTTATCTTGATTTCACGGTGCATGAGTTTGATTTCAAGATGGTTATCGATGCGAAAAATCTGAATAATATCAGTTACCTTAAATACAGCGTTCATAAAATTAATGAAATAAGCGTAAGTAATAAACTGATCCAGGCTGATATCCTTGTGGAGCCGAAACAAATTCCGGATATTAATCATTATGACAGCTTTAATATGCTTGAGGTACTCTTTTCAAGAATTGCCCGGCTGAATATTGCTACTGAACTTACGAGAAACGACACTAGAAATATGGATGAGCTTCTGGATAATATTTTTACCGGTCTCTATCAGGAGTTCGAATCAATTTCAGGAGTTGTACTGAATTTTCTTAAAAAATATACTGATACAAAAATTGAACTGAAAAACACGGGCGAAAACCTCATTCAAAATAACATTACTGTTGACAGAATAAAGATTATCAATGTTTAATGCGGATAACACTAAGGATATAATGGAACAGAAAAGTTATAATTCCCTTTCGGAATTCAAATCATATAAAGAACTGCCGGAAACAAATCCGCTTGTTGTTGTTGATTTGAAAACAAATATAATTTTTTCTAACCGTACTTTTGTTGATACTTTCGGACTTAAAGAAGGAGAATCATTATCTCTTTTTAATTCGGAACCTGATTTGTTTTCGCTTCTTCAGGGATTCAGCAGTAGTCATTACGGAAATTTTAAAATCGATCTGTCATTTGATCCGCTCAAATCAGAAAATAACAGTTACACCGTTGATGTTGAGAGAATTTTTATAAGTGACATTGAATATTTTGTTCTGATCTTCTCATCGCTTGCCGACAAAGTAATAATCGAAGCAAAAATTAATAATCTTCATCATGCTCTTGAATACGGCGAAGTGCCTGTAATCATAACGGATTTGAACGGAAACATTACATTCACAACTACCTCATTCGAAAAAATTCTTAACACGCCGTTGGATGAACTCTATAATCATAGTATTGTCGAGATTTTTTCTTTCCATCTCGAAAACGCACAGATTGCGGAAATGAAATCAGCTATTGAGGAGAAAAAAACCTGGACAACTACTTTCTCCGCTAGTATCTCAAGAAAAGAAGAAAAGTTTTGGGAAATAAAATTAAGTTCACTCTTCCTTGAAGAAACCTCCACTTATAACTTTATTATTACAGCTCATGATATTACAAATCATGTTTTGAAAAACAGATATGTTGAAAACAACGCGCGCAAACAAAAATCAATCATTAATAATATTTCGGATATACTGTTAATCATAAAAAAGAAAGGCAATTATCTCTGGTTTGAAAACGCGAATGATAATTTTTATAAAACTTTTTCCCTGAAAAAAGATAAGGTGGGAAACCAGAAAATTGAGAGCCTGCTTGAAAAAAAATTATATGAAAAAATTCTTGATTCAATAACTCTTCTTTCTCTTGATGAAGGTGATTACGTCGAGTTCACTATTAATAATCTTTACCTGAAACATTACAACGGCAAAATTACTTTCACGGAAGATAAATACGACAAAGAATTACTTTACATCGTGAGTCTGAAAGATATTACTAATCAGCTTCTGTACGAAGAGCAGCTTAAGAAAGCTTACGAAAAAGAAATTCAGCTTAACAAACTGAAGACAAACCTCCTTGAAAATATGTCGCATGAAATACGCACGCCTTTCAATGCAATAATGGGTTACTCGGAGATAATAGAAGACTGCGTAAAAGAAGGCGATTTCGATACCATTGGTGAGCTTACTGTTTCCGTTAAGGATGTTCTTAACAGAGTGCTCAATTTGTTTTCGAATATTGTTGAAGTATCACAGATCGAATCAGGTGAAATTCAGATTGAACGGGAAAAGATCAATTGCAATCAGGTTCTAAGAGCGGTATATAATAAAAAAATTGAGGAAGCACATTCTAAAAATCTTAACTTCGAGTTGGAAATTGAAGAAGAAAGTTTAATTGTAGAAACCGACTGGGTTAAGTTACAAAAGGTAATATTATCGCTTGCCGATAATTCAATTAAATACACTTCAGCCGGTACCATTAAAATACAATCTTACGCGATTGACGGATTCGCGAATATTATTATTCTGGACACGGGTAAAGGAATAAGTAATAAAGATGTAAGTAAACTTCTTGAACCCTTCGAACAGGAAGAAGACGGCTACACGAGAAGTTATCAGGGCGCGGGTCTGGGGCTGACGCTTGCTTATAAACTCACGAGCATGATTGGGGGTAAATTCGATATTCAGAGCAGTAAAAATATCGGAACAAAAGTTACACTTCGTTTTCCTCTTGTTGAGACGGATTTCAGAATCTGATCAGTTCTCACGGCATCATTAAATCGAGATACCAAAATCCGAATTCTTTTTTTCCTTTTTCACAATTCTTTTCGCATCTGTTTTTATTTTTGTTACAGGGCTGATATTGCTTGTGAACTACTTCCCCCGGCGCATACTTTATTGGCTTGGAAAATATCGGTCCGTCGTAAACAAAAGTATGGTATTCACCGTTTTCACCGCAGATATCAACTTCATTGGGGATGTTATTCAGAAAATTTTCATTAAGGTCCATTCCGCAAAATGATGCGTCAAAAAATTCGTCATTCACACACACAATTTTTGCTCTGAACCCGGACTGAATAAACTCGCTGAATAATTTTTTTGTGTCCGTCTTCCACAAGGGAAATAATGCTTTCATTCCAGCTTCATTCAGTTTTTCTTCGCGGTATTTTCTTAAATCTTCTAAAAAAATATCACCAAAAGCGGAGTATTCAATTCCTTCGTCATTTAATTTTGTTAACTCATTTTTCATGATTGAATTGTACTCATCAAGTGAAGGCTCAGGGGGCAATTCAATTATTCTTAAAGGTATTCCTATTGATTCGGATTGTTTTTTTAGAAGAGATGTTCTCACGCCGTGCATCGAAACCCGATCCAGATCTTTGTTGATAGTAGTCAGTAAATATTTTATTTCAATGGATGAATCATTACGAAGCTTAAATAAAGTTAACGCGCTGTCTTTCCCGCTGCTCCAGTTAATAACTGCTTTTTTCTTTTTCATAAAATGTATCCTGAAAATTAAAGCTCCCGAAATCAGGAGCTTTTGTAATTAAAGAGTATACCGTAATCCAAAATAAACACCGCGTCCCCGCGTGCTGTAACCGCGCAGCTCGTAATAATTTCTGTCAAAAATATTTTTCACCGATAGGGTAGCCGAGAGATTTTCCGAGAAAGCATACTTTCCTGAAATATCAAATAAAGTGAAATCGGAAACTTCAATCATTCCCAAGGCGCCCCACGGACCGAGAGACATATCGT
Source organism: uncultured Melioribacteraceae bacterium (assembly GCA_964516545.1). Taxonomy (GTDB): domain Bacteria; phylum Bacteroidota; class Ignavibacteria; order Ignavibacteriales; family Melioribacteraceae; genus JAHISV01. The sequence continues at coordinate 9,393 of CAZEXO010000008.1, read as the reverse complement.
AGAAAACATCATCGCGTTTTCCAACGTAACGAATGTTCATGACGAAAAACAACTCTTCAGTCGGATAATATAAAAGAGCAAGATTTGCAGTGTTACATCTTCTCACCAGAATGTCATTTTCAGTTGCGGCATTTATGAATGCGCCGTTAGAATAAAGTTGCACGTGATGCCCCTGAGTATGTTTTGTATCGATGTTTTCTGGTTTATATTCAAGTTTCCCGTCGATAATGCTAACATTTGCTGTCATAGAGAAATCAGAACTTATACGAGCTTCAATAGCTGCTTCGATTCCCTGGGTTTTCATGGTACCGAGATTTATATAAGTATCGCCGCGGGAATCATCTCTCATCCAGTCATTTCCCAATTCATTTAATGGAATATCTTTATCCCACAAGTAAACATATTCAATGTTGTTTTCTACGTTGGTTGTAAACGCCGAAATTGTTAATGAAATATTATTGTTGATTTCATACTTAAGTCCAGCTTCGAGAGATTTACTTTCTTCAGGTTTCAGATTTTCATTCCCGCGCGTGATGGAGGAAATATAATTATTGTTCGGTGAAAACAATCTGTAAAGCGGGGGAGCGTTAAATCCCGAAGCATAGGAAACATAAATAATAGCATCACTGCTTAATTTATAGGAAGGATTTAATTCGAAGGTAAAATAATCACCGAATTTTGAATGATGATTAAGTCTTCCTCCAAGGGCAAAATTAAAATTTGTTAATGCAGGACTTATTATTCCTCCGTTTAGATCAAAATAAGAAAATGCATTAACCAGGGAAGAGTTGATATTCAGTGAATCAAGATCCTGAAGATTTTCGTAAGGACCCCATGAACTGTTTGAATAAACGTAAGATTTATTATTCATGGTTTCTTTGTAGTAACCGCCTCCCAGGATTATAGTCATCTTTTGAAAAGTAAAATTGAATTGCATGTCGGCTGAGGTTACGGTTCCTTCATAATTAGTTTCCGAGAATGACTGATCATAATTACCCGAAAAATCAATTACCGAAGAATCGTTCACGGCATCTCTTCTCATTGATGTTAAACCAGCCTGAAGTTTTGCGGAAATAGCTGATGAAAATTTATAGTCCGCACCAATGTTAAATAAATCCCGTTTGAATTTAATTGTGTAATTATCATCATCCTCAAAGGCGCCCGCGTCAACATCACTTTTTTGTGAGGTGTTTTTGTATGAAAAAAAAAGATCAAGATTGTTCGCGGCGTATCCTATTTTACCGGTTATATCAGATTTTGTGAATCCGTCTTTATCGGAAGTTTTAAATATACCCGGCGTGGCAATGGTATCAATAGTTGCGTCAATGCCGTTTGCAGTGCTGTTAAAAATCTCGCCCGTAACATAAAAACCATTTGGCGCTGTGTAGTTTAATAGAATATTCTGAGTCAGTTCGCTTGACTTATTTCCGAAAGTTCCTCCATTAAGAAGGATGTCAGCGTTAAAACCAGGCATTTTATTTTTTTCTGTCAGAATATTAATAACTCCGCCGATAGCAGATGAGCCATAGAGTGTTGAGTGTGATCCGCGAATCATTTCTATGCGGGAAATATTGTTGAAGGATAGTTCGGACATGTCAATTGCGTTATCAACCGATGAAGGATCGGTGATTCGTATTCCGTCAATTAAGACAACTGTTTGAGCCGGAGTTGCGCCGCGCATGTAAAGTCCCTGTAAAGAGCCAGGATTCTGATAAGTTCCCGTAATAAAAATACCTTCGTAGTTTGATAATAATTCAGCCGGACTTGTAAAAAGACGGGACTTCATTTCATTTACATCAATCACCGAGACGCTCCGCCCCACATCAAGAAGTTGTTTTTCGAAACGTTGTGCTGTAACGGTAATTTCGTTCAGATTGTAAATTTTAATTGAATCCTGCTGAGCAAATAATTGAAAAGAAAAAAGTGAAGTAAAAATAAAGAATAGTGTTGGTGAAAAAATCCTGCGCTTGAAATACATAAATAACCTCGTTGAATGAATTTAATCAATCTGCAACAGGTTAAAGTAAAAATGGATCGGAAAAAATGGATAAGCCTTTCCACTCTTGCTTTTTTCCCGAAAGCAACGAATTAGAGTGTCAATGGCAGGTCTTCTGACTTATCCCATTCTCCGGTAGCCTTCCCAATCCTAAATGGAAAAGTGGCATCAGTTGCCGGAGAAATTTGCCGAATTTCGGCGGGGAATTACAGCAGCGGGTACTGTTCAGGATTCTTCGTAAATAATGAATCACCTGATTCCCTATTCACCCGAATGTTAGAAAAAACTTTCGGGCACCATTAACGAAAACAAATATAACGTAAGACTACTTTTTAAGCAATGGATAATGTTTGGCATTTTGTTTTATCATTGCATATTTTCACCAGGATTCTGAAAGAATTACTCTTTCCATTCTAGAGGAAAATAATATTACTTTTAAAAAATAATTATTTACTTAACAAAGGAAATGGATCATGAAGATTTTTGGTGTCAAATTATCTTTGTTATGTGTTTACGTTTTTTCCTTATTAATAATAATGGAAAACCTAGAGGCGCAAATTCAGCTATCAAGAATATTCAATAACGGAATGGTTCTTCAGCGTGAACATATCATTCCCGTTTGGGGAACATCAACACCTAATGATTCAGTGTATGTAAGTCTTGATGGTGTAACAGTATCAACAAAAGCCGATACATCGGGCAACTGGCGTCTTGAGTTACCGGCTCATGGCGCAGGCGGACCATTTTCCATGACCGTTGCATCAACATCAGCAACAACAGTGACGTATACTGATGTTTATATAGGCGATGTCTGGCTTGCTTCGGGGCAGTCAAATATGGAACTGGAAATTAATTCCGCCGACAGTGCAGCTTCTGTAAAAGCGGCTGCTAACGATCAAAGAATAAGACAGTTTAAAATTCCAAAAGCATTGGCTAACGAACCTTCTGGTACTCTTCCGCCATCGAGCATTTGGCGACCGGCGACCTCACAATATGTCGGCTCTTTTACCGCTGTCGGTTATTTTTTCGCGAAACAATTACGCGAACATTTAGATATTCCTATCGGAATTATTAATTCGTCTTACGGCGGCAGCAGAATCGAAACCTGGATGAGCGATGAAATGCTTGGATTCGATGAGGGCGATATTGTTCTTGCAAATGGTGAACCTGAACGACAACCAACAGTTGCATATAATAAAATGATTCATCCATTGTTAGATTTCCCCATAAAAGGATTTATCTGGTATCAGGGGGAATCGAATGCCGATAATCTTGAAGACGCGCTTGAATACGGCGAGTTATTCAAAACGATGATAAACGGATGGCGCGAACTTTGGGGACTTGGAGATATTCCTTTTCTATGGGTTCAGCTTCCTAATTTTAATAATCCGTCTGTAGTACCTCAGGTTTGGGATGCTTGGCCGCAACTTCGTAAAGGACAATCTTCGGCTCTGTCATTTCCTAACACGGGCGAAGTTGTAACAATTGATGTCGGCGCTGTTGATATTCATCCGACATATAAACAACCGGTTGGAAGAAGACTTGCGCTTGTTGCCCGTAAAGTAGCCTATGGAGAAGACCTTGTTTATTCAGGACCCCGCTACAGAAGTAACATATTACGCGAAGATGGAACAATAGCTATTAATTTTGATCATGTGGGTGGCGGTCTTGTTGCTGAAGGATCTGATTCCGGTGA
>CAZEXO010000008.1:0-5691 GCA_964516545.1 uncultured Melioribacteraceae bacterium | reverse complement strand
AATTACTGACGTTGTCGGCGATGAAAATGGAAATCTGTCATGGGCAAACGCGCGCCTTGAAAATGATCAGGTTATCGTGTGGAGTGAAACAGTAACCGAACCTGCATTGGTAAGATATGCCTGGGAGTTTAATCCGGCGAAGGTAAATTTATATAATGCCGAGGGATTACCAGCGGCTCCGTTTATGGTTGATGTAAATCCAGGTTTCAAGATTGCTTCGTTTAAGGCCGCGCGAACAGCCGTTGAAACCGGACAAAGTACAACGCTTTCATGGCTTGTATTCGGGGCTTCATCAATAACATTGGATGGCACAGAGGTTGACTCATCAGGTTCGATAACAATTTCGCCGGTTGAAAATACAACATACACTATGATCGCCGTTAATCGTGATGATGCTAATGAAATCGATACGGCAGTTGTTTTAATTACAGTACTTGATCCTAATCAGATTAATCGCGCTCTTAATCGACCAGCAACTTCATCGACCTATGAAACCAGCGAAGGTATTGATCAACTTCCCGGAAAAGCAGTTGACGATAGCATGCAAACGAGATGGAGCAGCGCCTGGCAGGTCGGCGACGCTGATTCCGATCCCGATCCGATGGTTGATGATAACCCCGATGATGAATGGATTGCCGTTGATCTTGGTGAAGCAATTGATATAGAGCGGATTATTATTTATTGGGAATCAGCATTTGGTTCTCATTACGATATTGATGTTTCGTATGATGGTTATTTATGGAATACAGTTTTTGAAGAAAGAGCAGGGAACGGCGGCGAAGATAATATTGCTTTCGATAATCGGGTCAGCGGACGTTTCGTGCGGATACATGGATTACAACGCGCGACACAATTTGGATTTTCAATCTGGGAAATCGCGGTTTACGGATTGTTGGCAGAATTAAAACCTCCAACAATTACCCTCGGCGCTGTTATGGGCAATGTTATTTCTCAGGGCACAACAGCAGCTTTAACGGCAACAGTATCCGATACCGACGGGGAAGTGAATGAAGTTACTTTTTATGCAGACGGGGAATTATTAATTGTTGATAACTCCGCTCCGTTCTCTGCTAATTTTACCCCTGCAGAAGGAACTGAATTTGAAATCACAGGAGTTGCAGTTGATAACGATGGTTTAAGAGTTCAGTCGGAACCATATTATATCTTTATTGATGACGGAACGCTGACACGATTTGAAGCCGAGAAAGCTGCTCACACAGGTTCGGGTAATGCTGTTATAAATTCAGCGCAATGCAGCGGAGGAAAATATCTTGAAATGCGGGACGCCTGGACATTGACATTCAATAATGTTAATGTGGAAACCGCAGGCGATTATTTGCTGAGCATTGCTTATCTGTTGAATTTCGAATCCCCAAAACATCAATATCTTGTTGTGAATGGCGACACTACGGCCTATGTTAAATTTACGGCTCCTTCAACAACGATCTGGCTGAAAACGGGACTAAAAATTCCTCTGGTTGCTGGCAATAATGTAATTGAATTTCACGGCGAATGGAACTGGATGAGTTTTGATTACATCGCAGTTCAGGGAGCTACAATCGTTTCAAATGAAACTACGGAAAATCTTCCTGAAGGATTTACGCTTTCTCAGAATTATCCTAATCCTTTTAATCCGTCCACAAAAGTTTCATATTCTTTGCCGGGCGCTGGTTTTGTAAATCTTGAAGTTTATGACATTACCGGAAGAAAAATACGCACACTCGTTAATGAGGTTAAACAAGCCGGTGTTTATGAAACTAATTTTGACGCAAACGGATTAGCAAGCGGAGTCTATTTTTACAAAATACATTTCGGCTCAACTGTTTTAACAAAGAGTATGATACTTTTAAAATAGTATGTAAAAATGAGGGGATTATCTTTATAATCCCCTTGAAAAAAATCTATTTACACACTTTTCGGCGATGGTGATTTATCTTCTATCTTTAATTCCAGTACGATTCTTCCCCAACCGCCGCATTCTATTCCAACATCAAAACAACTTGCTCTCTTAAATCTTATTTCATTCGGATCAATACCGGCATAGAACATTTCATTTGCTGTGAATATCATCATCATTGCCGAGGATAATGAATAACCACACACTTTTGACGGGCATAAATTAGTTTGAAGATTGCCTGCATAATCAAAATAAAATTTATCTCCTACTTTATGATTGCTGTTGCAACCTTTCGATTCAACAACTTCCAACACAATCATTTTATTCTGAAACTCTTTACTGCGGCTAACTATATCTTTATTTCGCGGATCACCGATAAAAATTTTTATCTCCTCATCGTTGTATCCAAATCGTTTTTGAATTATTTTCGCCAGCCTTTCGTCAATGTCGCTCATTTTTTCCCCCGTCTTTTTATGAAGATATATAAGAAATGTTTATGAACTCTGTCGCTGAATCACTCTTTTCATTAATAAAATATTTCTTTGATCGAATCTTTGTTGTGTTTATTGGTTAAGAGTAATAACAAGTCGCCTTCAATAATAATTGTTGTTCCCACCGGGATAAGGTTTTTATCGTCTCTTATGATTAAAACAATTCTGCTGTCAGCAGGAAAAGTCAGGTCAACAATTTGTTTACCGTTTATTTTTGAATTAAACGGAACTATTAATTCAATCAACTCTGTATCGTTGCGAATATCGGAAGTAAATTCCAACGGGACATAGATTTTTTTTGAAAATGGTTCGGCGAGTCCTAATAATTTGGCAATAAAATTTATCGACCATCCCTGAAGTAAAGCTGAGGTAAGTACAATGAAAAATACTAAATCGAAAATTATGTGAGAATCAGTAATATTTGCCAGCAAGGGAAAAGTTGCTAAAATTATTGGAACAGCGCCGCGCAGCCCGACCCATGAAGTGAAGAATTTTTCTTTAATGCTGAAATCAAACGGTAACAAGGTAAGGAAAACACCAATCGGTCGCGCAATAAAAATTAAAACTATGCTTACCAATAATCCTATTCCGATTACATCCAGCAAGTCCGAAGGAAAGATCAATAATCCCAAAGTCAGAAACATTGTAATTTGTGCAAGGACTGACAGCCCGTCGAAAAAACGGATAAGCGATTTTTTATGAATAAAATTATTATTTCCTAAAATTATTCCGGCAACATAGATCGCTAAAAATCCGCTGCCCCCGATAACCGATGTTAAAGAGTAAATTAATATTGCTAAAGAGAGCGCAAATATCGGATAGAGTCCCTCATAGAAAAAATTAAGTTTGTTCAGAAGATAAGTCATTAATTTTCCACCGCCGAAACCAAAAACTCCGCCAACGCCCACTTGAATAAAAAACATCAAAAGGATATTCAGAAAAGTTTTTTCCGGTGATAATAATAACTCAATTGAACCGACTGTTAGGAATACAGCCATCGGATCATTACTTCCGGATTCCAGCTCTAATAATGGTCTCAGTTTTCCCTTCAGTTGGATATTTCCGGTTCTCAGAACAGAAAAAACCGCGGCGGCATCTGTGGATGAAATAATTGATCCGACTAACAGACCCCACAAAAACGATGTGTTGAAGATGAACATCACACAAACGCCAATAATTACAGCGGTAATTAATACTCCGATTGTGGCAAGTAAAAATGCGGGTTTTGTAATTTGTCTTGATTGAGACCAGTTTGTATCCAGTCCCCCGGAGAATAAAATAAAAACCAATGCAATAATTCCGATTGATTGCGCGAGAGAAGCATCATTAAAATAAATTCCGCCCAAACCCTCGGAGCCGGCAAGCATACCTACAAGAATAAAAAGCAACATAGTCGGTATTCCGATATTATGGAATACCTTTGCAATCAGGATACTAATGATTACCAATACTGTACCTATAAGTAGCAGTATATCAATCGGCGCCAAATTTTTTCTCCGAAACAAAGGGTTAATTTTCTAAACCATGATATAAATTATGAGGTTCATTTTCAATGCTAAGTTCAGGAATTAATTGTAAGCGAAATATTGCGTGAGCATCGGCACGGAATTGACATTACCTATAAACGAAAATTGATTTGATATAAGTTTGCATAGTTGGTATTCATGAGAAGAAGTAATGGAATTCTTTACTTTGTTTTTTGTAAATTGTTTCTGAATATTAAACAGTACTTTCAGGGCTGTCAATGAAGACTAAAAAAAATGTAAAATGGTTGGTTGTTGGAGTTACCGGAATCATAGCGTTCATATTGGCGCTTATCGGGTATAGTTCCTACTTTTATGATAATCAAATAGATAGAAATACTCTTGATATTATTTTCCATGCTATTAAGATTTTCGGTTTTGACGTCATTGATAATTATGTTTCGCCTTTACCATTCACCCTGGAAGTTGCCCGATGGCTCGCTCCGGGAGTATTGATTTATTCTGTTGTTAATGGATTAATATATCTTTTCTGGCGACAACTAAAAATTTTCGGGTTTAGATTCTATAAGAATCACATAGTAATTTCGGGAATAAATAAAAATTCTGTTTACTTAATTGATAATTTAATTCAGAAAAATGAGAAAGTTGTTGTCGTTTCTAAAAGCATCTCTGAATCCGAAAAGGCAGCGATTGAAGAAATCGACGGAACGGTATTTATCGGAAATATAGACAACAGAGAGGTGTTAGAAAAAATTTCTGCTGAAAAAGCAAAATGTTTTGTGTTCCTTGAAGAAGACGACGAAAAAAATATTTCCTCAGCATTATCGGTTTCAAAAATTTTAAGTAGTACACAAACCACACAGTATCTGTACACGCATATTTCGGATTTCCTGATAATGAAAGAATTGAACAGCATGAATTATTTTGAAAATCCCGAGAACAGAAGTTTAGCAGACATAAATAATGGATTAAGAATATTTTCGGTGAATGAAAGAACGGCAAGAGTAATCTTTAATAAATCCGCACCGGACATTTTTCGTCCGATGACTCAAAAATCAGATAACGTAATTCATGCTGCTTTATTTGGAAATGACGAATTAGCAAAGTGTTTGGTGATTCACTTCGCGAGAATGTGTCATTATCCGAATTTTAAAAATATTGATCTGACGATTTTTTGCGAGAATGACAAATTTCTGGTTCAGCTTCAGAATCATTTCCCTCAGTTAAATAAACTGATTAATCTGAAAACTGTTGTCATTGAACCTGAAATACCTGATAATAGACAGATTGCAGAACTTTATAACAACTCACCCTTTGATGTTATTTATCTCGCGTGTGAAAATGATAGACATACTGTGAGGGTATTACATTCATTAACAAAAATAATTTTCGGAAAGAAGGTTAACACTGTTGTGACGATCAAGAATCCGGATGGTATTTTAGGTAAATGGTATCCTTCCGTAAATCTTAGCGATCTCATCATTCATAAATATAATGTTACTTCAGAGAACTACACGGCAGATTCGATAATTGCCGGGAAAATAGATAAACTTGCTCAAATTATTCATAATGATTATTACTCGAAGATAAAAGCGGATGGGAATCTCAATCCTGCGAAAGAGTCACACAGGGAGTGGGATTATTTGCCCGAAGAATATAAAAATAAAAACAGATTACAAGCCGATCATATTTGGGTTAAACTAAGATCAATAAATGCCAAAGCCGTGTTTTCGCTTAAAGAAACCGAAGAATACAATTTCGAAAATGACTCTGAAATAGTCGAGACTCTTTCGAAAATGGAACATAACAGATGGGCGAC
>CAZEXO010000007.1:24050-43389 GCA_964516545.1 uncultured Melioribacteraceae bacterium | reverse complement strand
TGCAAAATCATATCTTAAACGGTTTGTTAATGAGGCTGTTAGTGATATTACAAAAAACTGATTACTGAAAAAATGAATTTTGGTCAAAAAACTGATAGTTGTCGGGAGAATTATTCGGCGAAAAAAATCAGCGCGGGATTATTAAGATTCAGAAAAAAATATTTTTGAGACAGGTTTGTAATTTTTCAGCTAAATACTTATTTATCAAATCAAATAATGGAAAGAGTGAATGGAAATTAAAAAAGTATGTGTCTATTGCGCGTCAAGCAACAGAACAGACAGCACATTTCTGGATGCAGCGGGTGAATTAGGAAAGCTGTTGGCAAAAAACAACATATCAATTGTTTATGGCGGAGGCGGCGCGGGTTCAATGGGACGAGTGGCAAATGCCGCACTGATAAATGGCGGTGAGGTGACTGGCATTATCCCAAAATTTATGGTTGATCTTGAGTGGGCACATCGCGGGATTACAAAACTTGAGATTGTTGATTCTATGCATGAGCGAAAAGAAAAAATGATTAAAGGAACCGACGCGGTAATTGCCTTGCCAGGCGGATCGGGAACGCTCGAAGAATTACTTGAAGCAATTACATGGAAGAGACTTGGTATTTACTCCAATCCCATTATTATTGTTAACCTTAACGGTTTTTACGATCCTCTTGTTCAACAATTCGAACGTTGTATTAAAGGTAATTTTATGTCGGAGCTTCATGGTAAAATCTGGATAGTGGTGTCAACCCCGGCTGATGTTATTCCGGCAATTCAGAATTCGGAAAAGTGGCCTTCTGATGCCAGAAGTTACGCAGCACTGATTTAATTTTTTTGGAGAAAAAATGAATAAAAAATTTCCCGACTTGAAAATCAAATATAAGGTTTGGCTGGAAAATAAAGATAATAACGGAATTCTTGGCGACGGTAAATGGAAATTGCTTAAATCTATCAACGAAACAGGGTCTCTTAAAGCCGCTATTGAAAATCAGGGACTAAGTTATCGAAAGACCTGGGACAATCTTAAAAAAGCAGAAAAGCTTCTTGGTTTTCCTCTAATAAAACCAACACGCGGAGGATCCCGCGGTGGACGAACTGTTTTAACTCAAAAAGGTCTAAAATTAGTTGCGGCTTTCGATTCGTTTCACGAAGAGTTTGATAACAAAATTCAGGAAGCTTTCTCTTTGATGATTAATAAGCTAAAAAATGATTGATGTTATTTTAGTGAAGCGGTATTTCTAAAATATATCCGAATTGTATAGATTTGCATGTCGACCAAATAACAAACAACCATGGAATATATATGAATAATGCAATTTATAATTTTTCAATCCCACAGAATGAACCTGTCTTAAAATATGAAAAGGAAAGTTCTGAGAGAATTGACCTTGAAAAAGAAATAAACACCCAGCTCGGAAAAACAATTGAAATACCGCTGATTATCGGTGGAAAAGAATTTCGAACAGGTAACACAGCAAATGTTGTTTCCCCGCATGATCATAAAAAAATTCTGGCAACTTATCACAAAGCAACTGATAAAGAAATTCAGTTAGCTATCAAGTCAGCAATGGAGGCAAAAAAAGTGTGGACAGAGATTTCATGGACTGTTCGCGCTTCAATTCTGCTTAAGGCTGCTGAATTAATCTCCGGCAAATATCGCTCGCTCATGAATTCTGTAACAATGCTCGGACAGAGCAAAAACATTTTCCAGTCGGAAATTGATGCTGTTTGCGAAACCGTTGATTTCCTCCGATTCAACGCCACATTCGCTTCAGAAATTTATCAGATGCAACCTTTATCAAGTTATAACCAGCTTAACCGAATGGAGTATCGACCGCTCGAAGGATTTGTTTTTACCGTCAGTCCGTTTAATTTCACAGCAATTGCCTCAAATCTGAATATGGCTCCCGCAATGATGGGAAATGTTACCGTCTGGAAACCGGCAACAACATCTCTTCTTTCAAATTATTATCTCATGAAAATATTTATGGAAGCCGGTATACCGGATGGCGTGATTAATTTTCTTCCCGGTCAAGGCTCCCTGATAGGTAAACATGTGATTTCATCGCCTGATCTGGCGGGAATTCATTTCACGGGATCAAACCAAACATTTAACGGCTTATGGCGGGAGATAAGTTCGAATCTTGAAAGTTATAAATCCTATCCCAGAATTGTAGGCGAAACCGGAGGCAAGGATTTTATTTTCGTTCATCCCTCGGCTGATCCTATGGAAGTTGCGGCGAATACAATACGCGGAGCTTTTGAATATCAGGGACAAAAATGCTCGGCCGCTTCAAGATTGTATCTTCCCAAGTCTCTATCCGGAAAAATTATAGAGTTACTTGTTGACATGGTGAAGGAAATAAAAATGGGCTCAGTTACAGACCCAAATAATTTTATGAACGCGGTTATTGATAACGGAGCTTACGAAACAATAATGAATTATATCAGTTATGCCCAAAACTCTCCGGAAGCAAAAATTATCGCGGGAGGCAAAGGCGATAAATCAACAGGATATTTTATCGAACCAACAATTATTGAAACCACAAATCCTCATTTTAAGTTGATGGAGGAAGAAATCTTCGGACCGGTACTTACGCTTTATGTTTATGATGACAGTAAACTGGAAGAAGCAATTGTATTATGCGATACCACTTCACCATACGGTTTAACCGGGGCAATTTTCGCCCGCGACCGGGTTGCCGCTTCAAAACTTTGCGAAAAGTTCAGATATTCGGCTGGAAATTTCTACATCAACGATAAACCCACAGGAGCGATTGTCGGACTTCAGCCTTTTGGCGGCTCAAGAATGTCAGGAACCAATGATAAAGCCGGTGGTCAGCATAACCTTCTTAGATGGATTTCGCCGCGCACAATTAAAGAAACCTTCTTGCCTGCTACAAATTTTAAGTACCCTTACATGGATTAGAAATAATAATTTTCCGTTTTTATAGTCCTGATCCAATAATCAGGACTATTTTTTTGTCCAACCCATACGGTAAAAGCGCAATTAATCCATCTCAGAGATAAGTTTGCTTTGTCTTTTTGGTAAAAATTCTCAGAACAAAAAGAATTAGCCGGAAATAAACACGTGTAGAAAAAAATCGGAGTTCTATTATGTATAAAAATCTCGGACAAATATTTTTAACAGTTACATTAGTTTTGGCAATGATCGGTTGTGGAAAAGAGGAGATACAATATCCTGATCCTTCCCAAAATCCTGACGATACAATTTTTGTCTCTAAAGTTGGAATATTTACTTATGGTGAAGAGGAGTGTACGGCAGATTATGGAACAATTACAGTTCCGGAAAATAGGGAGAATACGTCGTCGAGGTTTATTCATCTTCCGGTTGTTCGCATTCATGCACGATGTGAAAATCCAAAGGAACCGATTTTTTGTTTAGCAGGCGGGCCGGGCGCCAGTAATATGTCATGGATGCCCATTGATACTCTTCTTACGAACCATGACTTTGTAATGGTTGGTTACAGAGGAGCGGACGGTTCAAGTATTCTTGACTGCCCGGAAATAGTTAAAGCGCTTGAAGGTGAAGGTGATCCATTAGGGAAAGAATCACTGATGCGAATGGGAAAAGCGTGGAAAACAAGCGCCGCTCGTTTTAATTCGCAGGGAATAGATCTGACGGGGTATACAATTCCTGAATGCATCGAAGATATGGAATCAATAAGACGCGTGTTTAATTATGAACAAATTAATTTGCTTAGCGAAAGTTATGGAACAAGAGTAGCTTATATCTACGGGTTGATGCATCCTGAACGAATCCATCGTTCGGTTATGGTTGCTGTTAATCCACCCGGGCGTTTTATTTGGCATGCGCAAAAAATCGACGAACAAATAAACTATTACTCTCAACTCTGGGCGAAAGATTCCCTGAAAAATAAATTGAGTCCTGACTTATCAGCAACTATTCGTAATGTTTTGAAAAACTTACCGGATAAATGGCTAATCTTTTCAATAAACCCCGGAAAAGTGAAAGCAGTAACCTTTGCACTATTGTTTCAGCGGAATACCTCTGCAATGGTTTTTGATGCATATGTGTCTGCTGAACAGGGAGATTACAGCGGTTTGGCATTAATGTCGCTCGCTTATGATTTTGTTGTTCCCTCCATGTGTACATGGGGTGATCTCGCTACCAAAGGAGTTAGTGCTGATTATGATTCCACTATGGATTATTCTATCGATAATGATTACCCGGGGAAAATTATCGGCACTCCGTTCAATCAATTAATCTGGGGATCATTAAGCTATGGTCGTTTTTCTGTAAAAATGATACCTGATAGTTTACGCAAGCTGCAATATTCGGATGTTGAAACATTACTTTTAAGCGGAAGTGTTGATTTTTCCACACCAGCCGATTACGCAACTGATGAACTTCTCCCCTACCTGAAAAACGGGAAACAGATAGTTCTTTCTGAATTCGGGCATGTTGCAGATTTGCGTTACCTGAACCAACAAATGTCAAATGAACTAATCATGAGTTACTTCGATACCGGGATTCCCGATACATCCAAAATAAAATATGTACCGATGGATTTTAATGTCAGTCTTGGTTTTCCCGAAATAGCAAAATTAGTACTTGGAGGTGTCTTGCTGATCTTAATTTTGTTGACATTAATTACCTACCGAATACTCAGGAGATTATACCGCCGAAAAACAATTTCAATTTCTAATCAAACATGATCTTCATTCTGGTGAAGATTGACGCATAAAAATAGTCCCGACCATATATTCGGGACTTTTTTTATGTCCAAACCATCCGGTAAAAGCGAAATCATGAGCATTTCATGATAATTTTGGGTTTCTTTTTCACAATTCAGAAGGAAACAAAATGAGTAACAAAATTATCTTTTTCTGTTTTTTATTTATCACACTCACATCCGCTGCTAATTTGCAGAAAGGTGAAATTTCGGGAAAAGTGGTAGATCGGGCAAACCAGCTACCATTAATCGGCGTAAATATATATTTGGAACAATTAGAAACGGGAACAACGACAGACAACGATGGATATTTTAATATAAAGACTCTGCCGACCGGCAGTCACACAATTAAATTCAGTTACGTGGGTTATAATTCAGTAATCAAAACTGACATTGTTGTAAGACCCGGGAGAATCACTCATGTAAACATTGAAATGAGCGAAGCCGCGGTTGAACTTGAAAATATTACCGTAACAGGCGGATATTTTTCAAGCATCGAAAATAATCCGACAAGCGCTGTGAATTTTTCTTCTGAAGAAATTCGCCGAGCACCAGGAGCCGCCGGTGACATAAGCAGGATATTTTTTAGTCTTCCTTCAGTAGCTAAAGTAAACGATAATTCAAATAGTTTGATTGTTAGGGGGGGAACACCTATCGAAAACTCATTCTATATTGACAACATCGAAATTACCAATATTAATCACTACCCAACTCAGGGTTCAACAGATGGACCAATCGGAATTCTCAATGTTGATTTTATTGATGACGTCACTTTTTATTCCGGTGGATTTTCAACTTCATACGGCGATAAAATGTCGTCGGTTATGGATATAAAATTCAAAGATGGCGACAAGAATAACTTTAATAGTCAGTTGGGATTAAGTCTTGCCGGAATGAATGCCCTTGCAGAAGGACCGCTGGGAAGAAAGGGAAGTTACCTGGTGGCCGTCAACAAAAGTTATCTTGATTTGATTTTTAAGGCTATTGACGAGTCAGGCACAGTCCCCGAGTACGGCGATTTTCAAACTAAACTTTCTTTCGAGATTGACGAAAATAATAAAATAACTGTCCTTGATATTCTGGCGATCGATTATATTAACAATAAATACGAGTCTTCTCTCGAAAATGGTTTTTATGTTTACGGTCCATCGAGAATGATAACAAATACCGCGGGAATTAACTGGCGGCATATTTGGGGCAAATCGGGTTATTCAAATACGTCCCTTTCATTCACCTACAATGATAATGATTATGAATTTTTCAGAACAAAAACACAATTATCACTAATTCATAATCTTTCAACAGAATTAACAACCACTTTGCGAAATGCGAATAGTTTTTCCTTCAGTAAATCAACCGATTTTAATTTCGGCGTGGAATCAAAAATTAAGACAAACCGGTATGATCTGAAATACGGTCAGTATATTGATGCATTCGGGAATATTACAGATCCGAATACCGTTAAGAAAAACCTCAACACTTTATCAGTTTCCCTCTTCGGAGAAATAAAGCAAACTTTATTTGCGAATCTGACTTTTGATCTCGGTTTAAGAGCCGACTATTTTGACTACAATGAAAAAATCGAAATATCACCCCGCGCCGGCATAAATTATAAACTTGGTGAAGCCAGTAACATTTATGCCCGTTGGGGAATTTTTTATCAGAATGTTCCTTCTTATGTTCTCGTTCAGAATGATTCATTCAGGAATCAGAAAACCCCTCAATCGCAGCATTTTATTTTGGGATTTGATTACCTCTTGAGTGAAGCTACAAAACTAACCATAGAATTATTCCATAAAAATTACTCGAACTTTCCTGTTGATCCTCTTCAGCCGGGTGTTTTTCTTTTTGATGAAACTGTTCGCGAGCATGTTTTCCTTCAACATGAAAATCTTGTTGATATTGGAAAAGCTTATGCAAGCGGACTTGAGTTGATTTTGCAAAAAAAATTCGCCGACGAATTTTACGGATTAATAAGCGGCTCATATTCAACCGCGAAATATAAAGCGCTTGACGACAAATGGTACGACAGAATTTATGACAATCGCTATAACTTTGCCATCGAAGGCGGCTATAAACCCAGTTCAACCTGGGAATTCAGCCTGCGGTGGATTTATGCCGGCGGAAGACCGGATACACCGATTGACGAAACCGCTTCCAGACAAACAGGTTACGAGATGCTCAATACGGATAAAATCAATACCGAAAGAATGCCCGATTATCATTCGCTTAACATTCGATTTGACAAACGATTTAATTTTGAGAAATCCAGTGTTGTGCTTTATTTAAGCATCTGGAATTTATACGGACGCGAAAACATCACCGAGTATTACTGGGATGAAGTTAATCAGAAAAAAGAACATTCTACGGGATGGGGAATGCTTCCGGTTCTTGGTGTGGAATGGGAGTTTTAGTCATCAAACACTTCCGAATTCCAGACAGATAAATGGAACAAGGAAAAGTTTGATAATCAATATCAGCAGGGAAATAAAAATATTTACACAGCGGGATTGCTCATTCTTTCAGATCTGAACTGGGATGGGGTTAGTCCCGTGTGTTTTTTAAATATTGAATTGAATGATGACTTTGAACTGAATCCGGCTTCCAGGGCAAGATTCAATAAGTTATATTTTTTATTCCTGTCCTGTTCAATTAAGCTTTTCACTTCATCGACCCGGAATTTATTTATGTAATCATAAAAATTTTGTTTCAGTCTTGTATTTAAAATCTCGGTTAAATAGTGCGGTGGAATATTAAGACTATTCGAAAGATCCTGGAGTCGTAACGAGCTGTTTTTATAGGGTTTCTCATGCTGCATTATTTTGTAAAGTCGTTCAATAATATCATCAGCCTGCGAGTCCGTCAATCCCGATCTGGAATATGCCGGGGTTGTTTCCTGGATAATTTCGGCAGAATTAACCAGATAGCTGCTTTTTCTGGTCAGAGAAATGTATCCTATTACAAAAATAAAAACCGACAAAGGAATATAAATCAACCAATTATGCCTGAACCACTCAGGCAAATTTTCACTAACCAAATAAGCAAGTATAACAAAACTCCAAACAACTCCGTTTCCAATCAAAAAGTAACGAAGCCATTCCATATTAATTTGATCAATGTTGGAAAAATTTTCTTTAATTCTTTTTCGATAATTATAGAAAACTTTTGAGCTGAAAAAGACATAAATAATTCCAACGACAGGAATACACATACCCAGAATAGAAATAATCGGTTCGTCAGTGGAATTTGTTATCAACCCAAATTTGTATTCGGCGTCTCTGAAATAAACATTTCCTAATCCCCAAATATTCATAATTACAAAAGGCAGGAAATGAAGGTAATCGATTTGTCGTAGCCTGTTTATTTTTTCCGAAATGGATTTAGCGAAGAGATAAAGAATTGGTCCATACAAATATGGAACTGTAGCAGTGAGTCCGATTAAATGAGGATGAGTTTTCCAGTAATCTGTAATTTGAACATACACAAACATCAGGTCGGCAGAAAACAAAAACATAATAATCCCGAGCAGTTTATCCGGGAGCTGTTTTTGATCTTTAGTCAGGAAATGCACGGCAAGCAGGAAAGATAGTCCGGCAGCCATACAGAGAAAAATATTTAAGAAGTCGGTCAGCATAAGATTCGGATACAAATAATGTTCGCGAATATAGGTTATTAATGAATCATTTTCTTAAGCTTTTCAATTTCATCGCGAAGCTGGGCTGCTCGTTCAAATTCAAGATCTTTTGCAGCAGCGAGCATTTCTTCTTCCATCTGCTGAAGTAAATCTTTTTTCTGGTCCGTACTCATATATTTCAAAACGGGTTCAGCAACTGCTGCAAAAGCGGTTTGCGCTTTGTCATCATCTTTCTTGCGTAGTTCAGCAATTGATGTTGAGCTCATTATTTCTTCAACACTCTTATAAATCGTCTGCGGAGTAATGTTGTTTTCCTCATTAAATTCCTGTTGAATTTTCCGGCGTCGATTGGTTTCTTCAATTGTCTTTCTCATAGAGTCAGTCAATTTATCGGCATACATGATGACTTTACCGTTCACGTTTCGGGCGGTTCTTCCAGCCGTTTGCATTAACGAACGCTCACTTCGTAAAAATCCTTCTTTATCAGCATCGATAATAGCTACCAGCGAAACCTCCGGCAAATCCAATCCTTCTCTTAAAAGATTAACTCCAACGAGAACTGAAAAATCCCCCAAACGCAAATCACGAATAATTTCAACCCGCTCTAATGAATCGATATCGCTGTGAATATAACGAACCTGAATCCCCAGTTTGTCAAGATAATCGGTTAAATCCTCCGCCATTTTTTTTGTAAGTGTTGTAACAAGAACCCGTTCCTTTTTCTTCGAACGAATCTTAATTTCACCGATGAGATCATCAATTTGTCCCTTGATCGGACGAATTTCGATTATCGGATCAAGCAAACCCGTAGGACGAATAATCTGTTCAACATAAGATCCGCCGCTTTTTGTCATCTCATAATCTCCCGGTGTGGCGCTGACATATATCGCCTGATTCACAATATTCTCAAATTCCTCAAATTTCAGAGGGCGATTATCAAGCGCCGATGGTAAACGGAATCCATATTCAACAAGATTTTCTTTCCGCGAACGATCCCCGTTATACATACCTCTTATTTGTGAAGCGGTCACGTGTGATTCATCGATTATTAATAAATAATCTTTTGGGAAATAATCAAACAAACAATAAGGACGGGAACCGGGCGGACGTCCATCAAGATGACGCGAATAATTTTCAACACCTGGGCAGTAACCTATTTCTTTCATCATCTCAATATCATATTTGGTGCGCTGCTCAATTCGCTGAGCTTCAAGATATTTCTCCTGTTTCCAGAAATAATCCAGGCGTTCTTTAAGTTCTTCTCTTATACTTACAATAGCTTTATTTACCTGATCTTTTGTTGTGACAAAATATTTTGCCGGATAAATCGGAGCTGACTCGACTTCTTTGATAACATTTCCGGATATCGCTTCTATGACTGAGATTTTTTCAATCTCATCACCCCAGAACTCAATGCGAATAGCTTCTTCATATTGATACGCGGGTATAACTTCAACAACATCGCCGCGCGCGCGAAATGTGCCACGCGTGAATTCAACATCATTCCTTACATAATAAATATCAATCAACTGACGGAGTAAAGTTTTCCTTTCTATCGACTGACCTTTTTTCACGAACATAATCTGACGCGCGTACTCGTCCGGCGCACCGATACCGTAAATACAACTAACGCTCGCAACAATAATAACATCTCTTCTCCCTTCGATTAGTGCAGTGGTCGCTTTTAGCCGAAGTCTGTCAATCTCCTCGTTTACTGAAAAGTCCTTCTCAATGTACAGATCGCGCTTAACCACGTAAGCTTCGGGCTGATAGTAATCGTAATAACTTATAAAAAATTCCACTGCATTATTCGGGAAGAAAGACTTAAACTCGGAATAGAGTTGCGCTGCAAGTGTTTTGTTGTGTGAAATGATTAATGTGGGTTTATTCATCTCGGCAATAACATTCGAGATGGTAAAAGTTTTTCCGCTTCCGGTTACGCCAAGCAGAACCTGATGCTGCAAGCCTTTTTTTAATCCGTCGATAAGTTCCTGAATTGCTTGCGGTTGATCGCCGGAAGGTTTGTAATTTGAGACAAGTTCGAATTTTTTCATAATCTAATTTCTCGGTGTTATTTCAACTGCGTGAAAATAATCTGAGTGTAAATGTCCCCGTAAAGTCAGGCGGGGCGTCATATCAAGTCCGGGCGGAAGCTGAATAGGTCCATGCACTTTTACTTCGCGTCCGGTTTTATCTTTCACATAGAATATGGTCCCGGCATTAGCATCTTTGCTAAATCCTTTTTCGTGATTCAATTCCACAATTATATCCTGATTAGCATTGCTGTTAGTGTCAAAACTACTGAATGTTCCTAAATCATCTTTCGGAACGAAATACAAAACAAATAAAAACACAGCAATCGCTGTTACTAATAATGGAAGAATTATTTTTTGCATAGATATCCTTTCACTTATATTTTTACGACATTAAGTGAACAATAACCCCTGTTTTTGGGTTCTCAAGTATATAATTTTCCGAAAAGCAATTTTGTAAATCTATAAAAATTATAGGAGAATACATGAAGAAACTGACTGTTATATTTTTGTTTATGAACATTAGCTTTTTCGCTCAGGAAAAAGATACCACCCTGTACCAATGGATTCCTTCATTTGTAACAGGAGCAAACATCAGTCAGATCTCATTCCGCGATTGGTCGAAAGGGGGTGAGAATGCCATCACCTGGACATTTACAGGAGATTTTTTGCTGGACTACAAAACCGAAACCTGGAAATTCAGAAATCAGTTAAAGGGAGCTTATGGAAGGACAAAACTGGGGAGCGCAACTTACAAGACAAACGATAACGAAATCTATCTTGAAAATGTCGCCTCTTATAATGTTGGCTGGGCGGTAAATCCATTTTTCAGCAATGCAGTTCGCACTCAAATCTCAAAAGGTTTTAATTACGAAACAGAACCTTTTACTCAGATTGCCGATTTTTTTGATCCCGGTTACATAACTCAAACGGTTGGTTTTACTTACGACAGGGACGGCGCTTTTATATCGCGACTAGGTATTGCTTTTCAGGAGGTGATCACGAATAATTTTAATCATTATTCGGATGATCCCGACACTCCCGATGAAGTTGAGAAATTTAAGTTTGAGACGGGTTTTGAAAGTGTTACCGATACAAAATTAACAGTTGCCGAAAATGTTGTCTGGCAAAGTAAACTTAGATTATTCTCGCGTTTTGAAACGCTTGATGTTTGGGATGTTCGCTGGGATAACACTGTTACCGCAAGTGTTAATTCATGGTTGAATGTTAACTTTACTTATCTTCTTGTTTATGAAAAAGCGCAATCATTAAAAACACAGATGAAAGAAGCGCTTCAGATCGGTATTGTTTATAAGATACTATAAGTGCTAAAATTTCTCAGTCCCTAAGGCGTCTCTCCTCCCATGAATGTGAGAGGAAGACGTCTTATTTTTTATGAATTTTGATTTTCACCACCCCTTTTTTCATCTTTGTTCAGTTATTTTTTTAATTATAGGAAAGAGTTAATGACTATCATCGATGAACAGGAAAAGTTGATCAAAGAATTTGAAGAGTTTGATGAATGGGAAGATCGTTATCGCCACATAATAAAAATCGGACGTGAATTACCTGAATTTCCCGAAGAATTCCGTTCCGATAAAAATAAACTTGACGGATGCCAATCACAGGTTTGGATTCATGCTGAACTCAAAGATGGGAAAATAATATTTTATGCCGACAGCGACGCAATGATTGTAAAAGGTTTGGTAGCAATGTTAATTCGTGTTTACGGAAATCACACTCCCGACGAAGTATTAAAAAATCCTCCTGAATTTCTCGCGAAACTTAAAATTGATAATCATCTTTCACCTACGCGAAAAAACGGACTTAGCTCCATGCTGAAACAAATACAAAATTACGCTCTTGTTTTTAGGGCAATGAATAAATAAATTTTTCGCCAGCCTGAAATTAATTACCTTACCATAAAAACGTGATTGAGTATTTAACTGAGAGATTTAGAAAGGACAGTCTACTTTTGTTAATATTTAATTCCCGGTGAGTTACAAAAAGATTAGAAAAGAAATGACAATAAAAAAGCGGGCAATAAACCCGCTTCCGTTCAAACATTTTTACTTCATGTTACTTTAAAAAATTGCCGACAACTTCTTCTGTTTTGTTCAGAGCTTCATCAATCTTTGTAACATCTTTTCCTCCGGCTGTGGCGAGGTGAGGTCTACCGCCGCCGCCGCCGCCGACTAATTTTGCCAGTTCACCCACAATTTTTCCAGCCGATAATTTTTTATCTTTCATCAAGTCATCTGAAACGACTGTTACGATGCCGACCTTTTCATCAATTTGTGAAATCAAAATCCCAACGCCGCTTTTCATTTTTTCACGCAGCTCATCGCCCAGGGATTTTAATTCGTCCATGTTAGCGGCTTCAACTTTTCCTTTGAATATTTTTACACCGCTTATTTCAACAGGATTAGTAATTACAGCTTCTATTCCTCCAAGTTTTGCCTGAAGTTTTAATTCAGACAATTCTTTTTCAAGTTTTTTCTTTTCTTCAATAAGTTGATTGATTTTAATTTCCGAACGTTGAATTTTTTCTTCCTGCTCGTTGATAAACATTTCCACACCCGCGCCTGTAACAGCTTCAATTCTTCTGACTCCGGAAGCAATTGATGATTCGCTGATAATCTTGAAATACCCGATTTGCGAAGTGTTGCTCACGTGAGTGCCACCGCAAAATTCCATGGTGAAATCACCAAACTGTACAACATTAACTTTATCACCGTACTTATCTCCGAAAAACATTAACGCGCCCATTTGTTTGGCTTTGTCAAACGGAGTTTCTTTGTGATGATTAAGATCAATATTTGCCCGGATTTGTTCGTTAACAATTTTTTCGATCCGCTCAAGTTCTTCCGGTTTTACTTTTTCAAAATGAGTGAAATCAAACCGCAGTCTGTCAGGACCGACATACGAACCAGATTGCTGAACATGCTGCCCAAGCACCTTTCGCAGCGCGGCGTGAAGAAGGTGAGTTGCCGAGTGGTTGCGCATAATATCCCGACGTCTTACAATACTTATTTTCGCGGTTACATTTAACCCGTTTTTAATTTTTACATTTTCCGGGTTATCAACAATATGAACAAGCTGACCATTAATTTTTACCAAACCATTTACTGTTAGGTCGGTTCCGTTAATTTCCAGCGAACCGTAATCACTTAACTGTCCCCCTGATTCAACATAAAAAGGAGATCTGTCAAGAATAATGAAACTGACCGTTTCATCAGTTTTGAAACCGATAATTTTCGAACTTGTTTCAAACTCTTCATAACCAGTAAATTCGGTGGTTTTATGAGATTCTATTTCGAAATCGTCAAGGTTCTCAGCTTTAAATTCCACGCCTGCCATTTTTTCTTTTGAAGATTTACGCGCGCGTTCTTTTTGTTCATTCATCAGTTCATTGAATTTTGTTTCATCTACGGAGAATCCTTTTTCCCGCGCCATTACAGCGGTAAGGTCAAACGGGAATCCATAAGTGTCGTAAAGTTTAAACGCATCTTCGCCGGAAAATATTTTTTTCTTTTTAGAGGTTAGTTTTTTCTCAATCTCTTCGAACAGTGCAATTCCTCTATCAAGCGTTGTGTTAAAACTTTCCTCTTCTGCTTTAATAATTTTTTCAATGTTTCCCTGGTTGGTTTTAATTTCCGGGAAAATATCACTCATGGTATCAACGAGCACCTGAACAAGTTTGTACATAAACGGTTCGTTGAGTGAAATTTTTCGTCCGTAGCGGGCGGCTCTTCTAAGAAGTCTGCGTAACACATACCCGCGCCCATCGTTTCCCGGAACAGCTCCATCGCCGATGGCAAAAGTCAGAGTTCGTATATGATCGGCTATAACCCTCATGGGTACGATAGCTTCGGATTGATATTTGAAGCCGGAAATTTTTTCAATCGCATTAAGCAGCGGAGTAAAAACATCAGTGTCATAATTAGCTTTTTTATTTTGCAGTACAGCGCAGAGACGTTCAAAACCCATTCCGGTATCAACATGTTTAGCGGGTAATTCGTGAAGGTTTCCTTCCTTATCACGGTTATACTGAATAAACACCAGGTTCCAGATTTCAATACAATGTTCTACTCCCGCATTAACCCAGCGGGGATTTTCAAAATCATCGCCAATATTTATGTGAATCTCAGAACAGGGACCGCATGGACCGGTTTCGCCCATCTCCCAGAAATTATCTTTTTCATCGAAGCGTAAAATATGAACCGGATTAATATCTGTTTTATTCTTCCAGAGATTAAACGCTTCATCGTCGGTTCTGAAAACAGTAACCCATAATCTTTCTTTTGGCAATTTCCAGACGTCTGTCAGCAACTCCCATGCCCACTCAATAGCTTCAGCTTTGTAATAATCACCGAAAGACCAATTACCCAGCATTTCAAAAAATGTGTGATGGTAGGTATCGTGACCTACTTCTTCAAGATCATTATGTTTCCCGCTGACGCGAATACATTTTTGAGTATCGGCTGCGCGCTTATAATCTCTTTTTCCCTGACCGAGGAAAACATCTTTGAATTGATTCATTCCGGCGTTTGTGAAAAGTAATGTCGGGTCATCATAAGGCACAACCGGGGCGCTTGCAACAATGCGATGTTCTTTCTTTCTGAAAAATTCCAAGAACTGATCTCTTATTTCACGTGATGTCATTTATTATCCTGGTTTCTTATTTATTTTTTGAGAACCAAATATACAAAAATCGATTCACACTGCTATATCGGCAAAACAGGATTGGATTAACAAGTTATAGTTATTCCTTTAATTGCTTTTTTTAATTCTTAGCTTTACTTTTATACAGTTTAAGTAAAACAAGTTGGCCGGGCGTTAATGACTCTTTATCACGAATTCAGCGATCTTGACTTAATGAAACGAATTGCGGAGTATGATTCGCGGGCGATTGAGGAGTTGTACAATCGCTATTCGCCAATAATATATACTCTTATCAAAAAAATTTCGCCGGACACCAATGCAGCCGAAAAATTACTGATTGATGTTTTCACAATTATCTGGAAAAAATCGGATCAGTTTAATTTTAAGTCAGGCAATGTTTATACCTGGCTTATTACTCTCGCGCGAAACCTTTCTGTTGATCATTTAAGAAGACATCGCCCGGGAAGTAATAAAATACCCAAATACGACAGTGATTACGAAGATTATTATATCATTCCCGCTCTTTCAAATGAGATTGAAAAGATAGATTTTGAAATTGCCCAAAGTTTTAAAAGCAACATGGAAAGCGCTTTATCACATCTAACCGATGCCCAAAAATATGTTATTCATCTTGCTTACTATGAAGGCTATAATCTTGATGAGATATCGGAAAAATTAAACATCCCGGTTGAAACTGTTCGTACAAAAGTTTTAACCGCTTTAAATAATTTACAGGAACATCTGAAGTCTTGAGATATGACAGATAAGTCGACACAGGAAATGATTTGCGCTTTTGCCGCCGGGTGTATGGATCAGAAGAACTATGCTCACTTCAAGGAATATATGGATTCGGAAAAGGACCTTCCATATAGCGATTTGGGAGAGATGCAAAATATTATGGCCATGATTCCGATTATACTTGAAACTGAAAAACCAAATCCGGAATTAAAGACAAAAGTGGCGAAAAGACTTCTTGAAATCACTGAAGAAATCAAGACAAAAAAAAGGCTGGATAAAAAGAAAACCATCACTGATCTAAAACACATAAAACATACTTCATCAGACTCACCGAGAAGTGAGCATCCCACTCCGAGAATTACACTTGTTGGGGGTGAAAAAGCCAAAGATGATTCACGCAGTAAAAAAACTCTCAATGAAAACAATGATATTTTCTCAAAGCATATGAATAATAAATATATTACCTCAGTAAAAAATAATACAACACCACAAAAGACGAAAACTCCGTCATATCTGCCTTATGTCATTTTATTAATTGTGATTGTCGGGTTAGGGGTAGCTACTTATTTTCTTCACAATGCCAACGCAGAAATGGAAACAAACCTGAATGAACTGCGTTCTGAACTTGAATCAATAAGAATGGACTTTAACGTTAACCAGCGTTTTATTAATAATCATATGTCATTAATAGAATTTTTTCATTACAACGATATAGCGGTTGTAAATCTTGAGCGTTCAGATTCTTCCCGCGCTTCCGGAAAATTATTTCTTTCATTTGAAGAAAGAGAAGCATTAGTTCAGGTTAACAACCTGCCGCCGCTTGGTCCCGATCAGGTTTTTGAATTATGGTTTGAATCGAAAGGCGTGTCAATATCGATGGGTGTTTTCATTCCGCAGCAGAATCAGAATTATATAAAAGTTACATCATTCCCAACTGTAGCCAAAACTGAGATTGATTTATTTACGGTAACAATTGAACCGGCAGCAGGTTCAGAATCACCCTCAGGAAATCAATTGTTATCGGGAAAATTCACAACCGAAAAACAGCAGGCCCCACCGGTAAGGCAACGCAGACTTTGGTAAATTTATTTTCTCCGTCCAGCCAGAACAGCGGTACCGAAAAGAATTAAAAAAATCGGCCAGTAACCAAGTAGCATCCATCCCAGGTCGGCAAGTATGGAAAATTTTCCTAGAAGATCTGTAATTTTTCCAGAGATAAAACTGAGGAAAAATAAAATTAAACTTGCAGCGAGAAACTTTTTCTCTTTGATATTTTCTATGAATAAAAGTAAAAAACCGTTGGCAAGAGTAAACAAAAATATTGTAAAAAAGAGATGATCAGCATTTTTTATTCTGAAATAAAAATGAATTATTATACTCAACCCCACAAAAAAAGCGACGTTGCTTAAAAACAACCAGCCCCGCTCATTCCATCCGAGATTAAAATAAACGCCCATTATCCCATAGAGTAAAAGAACGTACCCGGAAATTGCCATGTACGTTACATTGAATAAATCATTTATGTATAGTACGTCTGTTAAGCCGAATGCAAGCAGCGTTATTCCCAAAAGTTTTCCGTTATTCATCATTAAGGCTCACTTTATTTTCTGAGGTCAGGAAAACAGCAAACAGAACATATACGATAAACATAATGCCCAGGGTTGCGAAGACTGAAAATATCCAACACATTCTCACGACAGTAGCATCCGCATTTAAGTAATTCGCAAATCCGCCGCAGACACCTGTTATTCTTTTTTCGACATTTGATTTTTTTAGTTCTTCGGGAGATTTAATTTCCTGCATTGACTGAGAGGAATAATTTTTAAATAAGAGAAGTCCCGCTAATATTACAAATAGAGGTGTGAAGAAATAAAACATTGAGCCAAGCAACCAAAACGAATCAAATGCTCCGATTACATGCAGAACATAATAAAATCCACCTGTAAAAAGTAATGTTCCGCTAACAGCGCGAAAATTATTCTTTTTGATTCGAATTTTTTCAATATCCTCAAGTTCTGAAAAATCTTCAAGAGGCATTTTTAACATGAGAAGGAAATAAGCAATTATTCCAATGCCGCCTATAAGAGAGAATAAAATGAACAATATTCTTAAAGTAATTACATTTATCCCGAAATATGATGATAGCCCCGCGCAGACTCCAGCCAGCCAATAGCTTTCATAAGGTCGTTCTAACTTTTTGATTTTTTCTTGCTCAGCTAAGTCAGGTCCTAATTCCATTTACTTGAAATCCATCATGCATTTTATAAGTGTTTTTTTCTTTCTGCCAAATATACTATTTATCAATCAGAAAATGAGAGGCTGTCTAGAAATTAAGAATCTCTCCTTTGTTGACAATAATTATTCTATTGAAATATGAGAAACATTTTTTATCTTCTGTATGAATTTTGTTCTTTGAGGAAAGATTAAAATTATCAGATACAACTTCAGAAAAACTATTTAAGAAAGGAAACCCGTTTCAGGTTAACAAACAAGAATATTTTTACCGGAAATAAATTCAGAGGGAAAAATGATTTCCAGATATTTCAATTTCGATGGACTTAACACGAATTTCAGGCAGGAAATACTTGCCGGGTTTACCACTTTTATTACGATGGCTTATGCAATAATTCTTAATCCAAAAATACTCGAAGCCGCCGGAATTCCTTTTGGACCTTCAATGGTGGCGACAATTTTAAGCGCTTTTTTCGGCACCTTGATAATGGGTGTTTACGCCAAACGTCCCTTTGCCATTGCGCCATACATGGGTGAAAATGCATTTATTGCTTACACGGTAGTAAAAGTATTAGGTTATAGCTGGCAGACTGCTTTAGGCGCGATTTTTATTGGCGGAATACTTTTCACATTGTTAACCCTGTTGAACATCAGATCCTGGCTTGCCAATTCACTTCCCGAAACTCTTAAAATTGCATTTGCTGTGGGCATTGGTCTTTTTATTACCTTTATCGGTTTAATGAATACAGGGCTCATTACAACGGGTTCGCCTTTGGCAATCGGCAAGTTAAATCAGGGATCAAGTTTATTGGCAATTTTTTGTTTTCTTTTTATCGGGTTTCTTATGATAAAAAAAATCAACGCAGCAATGTTGATTGGAATATTAACAACAACAATACTGGGCTTTATCTTTGGAATTTCTCCTCTACCGGATAGTATAGTTAGTCTTCCTCCGGATATTTCACCAATATTTTTACAGCTTGATATTATGGGAGCGCTTAGCTGGGGATTTTTTGCCGTTATTCTTACAGTCTTTATCATCGATTTTATTGATACGATGGGAACATTAATGGGTATGTCATATAAAGCCGGATTACTGGACGAGAACGGAAATCTTCCCGAAATTGAAAAACCAATGTTATGTGACGCGCTTTCTACAGTTGCAGCAGCTCTTTTAGGAACAACAACAGCCGGTGTTTATCTTGAATCTGCATCAGGCATACAGGCTGGCGGGAAATCAGGATTTACAGCAGTGGTAACATCATTCCTGTTTTTAACAGCATTGTTTTTCGCTCCGTTATTCACCGTCGTACCAGGTTATGCTTACGGAC
>CAZEXO010000007.1:0-23999 GCA_964516545.1 uncultured Melioribacteraceae bacterium | reverse complement strand
TAATTATTGTTGGTTTATTAATGATGTCGCCTATTGTTAAAATTAATTTCGATGATCTTGTTGAAGCTATTCCTGTGTTTGTAACCATCATCATGATGAGTTTTACTTTTAATCTCGGTGTAGGATTAACTTCCGGATTAGTGGTGTATCCTGTAATAAAAATCTTTGCCGGAAAAATAAAGGAAGTGAATGCCGGAATGTGGGTTCTGTTTGGCTTTTCACTTCTGTTCTATATTTTTTATCCCTATTAATGAATCTTAATTGAAGAATGATTATCTAATTAACAAAAACAATCATAAGAAAGGGAGAATATGGCAAGTTCGAAAGCGTACATTAAACAAGTAAAAGGAATAACATTCGCGGGAAAAACAAATTCAAACAGATGGGTAATGATGGATGGTCCCGAAGGATTCGGAGGAAGTGACGCGGCAATACGACCGAAGGAACTTTTACTGCTGGCGCTCGGGGGTTGTACTGGCAGCGATGTAGTTTCTATTCTTGAAAAAAAACGGGTTAAACTCGATGACTTCGAAATGAATATTGAGGCGGAAATGGCCGAAGAGCATCCAAAAGTCTACACAACCATAAATGTTGAATATGTGTTTTACGGAAAAGAGATAAAAGACTCGGATGTTGAAAGAGCAATTGATCTTTCGCTTACTAAATATTGCGGTGTTACTGCCATGCTGGAAAAAGCAATAAATATTACTCATTCCTATAAAATCATAACTACATAATAAAATAATCCCCCGGTATTTTTCGGGGGATCTAACTCTGCTGTAAAACCGGGCTACATCAACAGCAAATCAGGAATTCTTTTTCTTCCTGAAAAGCCGGCTTCCATATCATGATAAAATAATATGTAGGGTTCATCGCTCCGCCAGCATAACATCACTTCCTTACCATCAATTACGGAAGGGAAATCAACCAACCCGACAGAAAAATTCCAGTCTTTATATAAACAACCAAGCTCTTCTAACTCGGAAACATATTTATTAATCTTTTCTATGATAATATCCATCTCAGGATTTTCACCCGAATTATCTTTACTATTGAGTAATAGATTTCTCATAGCGACGCCGCAATCGAGTATATCACTCACAATTTGCTTTACCAGGGGTAAGGTTTTTTGTGCTTCCTTTGGCGTAAAATATTTTAATTTAGTTGTACTCATAAAGAATTTATGGGAATTTTCAACAAAGTCATTTTGTTATCATAAATATCAGAAAAGATAATCTCAAAACATAAACATAACATTTTTAGTTCATGTTTGAGGAAAACGGGCATTAAGAGTTAACATTATAAAACAACAAGAGACATTGCTTATGAAAACAACAGAACAGTATGGAGAACAAATTAACCTGGCTCTTTCAACATGGGTAAAACTGGCCAGAGCTTTTTCATCTTTTAACAAAAAGTCAGCTGAGAGTATAAAATCTTTTAACCTGACTCAACCACAATTTTCAGTTATAGAATCATTAGGGCATTTAGGAGCTCAGAAAATAGGCGTTTTATGCGATAAAATGCTCGTAAGCGGCGGGAATATGACGCTGGTTCTCGATAATCTTGAAAATCTTGGATTAATTGAACGGGTTCACTGTAAAGAAGACCGTCGGGCAATTATGATACAATTAACCGAGAAAGGTCAGAGCCTGTTCAAAGATATTTTTATGAGACATGCTGAAGTGATTAATAAAACTATGTCCGTATTAACAGCTGATGAGCAAAAACTATTAGGCGCCCTTCTGAAAAAACTCGGCACCAACATTAACAATTGAATTTTCGTTTGGGTCCGGGCAGATTTTAATTGATTTGCCCGGAAAATTATTCCTAACGAAAACAACATAACCGTCAGCGGAGTATTGTACTTTTCTTATCAGTTTTTTTTTCTTATTTTAGTTCACTCCTCCGCAGGGACTTATTTAATTACCACGATTTATCTTTGGTTAAATTTTATTATTGGACTAAAAGCATTAAATTTACCGACACTAGTAACACTTTTAGTACATAATAATCAGAAGATAAACATGGAGATACGATGGCGGTTATAAGACCTTTTAAAGCCTTAAGACCCGTGGGAAAAGTTGCTCATCTGGTAGCAAGCGTTCCCTATGATGTTGTGAACAGAGAAGAAGCTGTTGAACTCGCAAAAGATAATCCGCTAAATTTTCTACGCGTAACACGAAGCGAAATAGAGCTTGAAAAAAGCATTAATCCCTATTCACAGGATGTATACAAAAAAGCAAAACTGAACTTATCCCGATTAATTACCGACGCACCCTTAATCACCGACGAAGAAGCTTTTTATTATGTTTACCGATTAAAGATGGGTGATCATACCCAAATCGGTATTGCCGCAACATTCTCTGTTGAGGATTACAATAATAATATTATTCTGAAACACGAAAAAACACGCAAGGTTAAAGAGGATGATCGAACAAATCATATAATTGAAACCGAAGCGCAAACGGGAGCCGTTTTTTTAACTTACAAAGGTATTGATGAAATAAACGCGGTAATTAATCAGACAATAAATAACAATCCGCCTGTTTATGATTTTACAACTCCCGACGGCATCAAACATACAATGTGGATAATGCCGACTGATTTCAACGACATTATTGAATTCGAAATAGGCAAAGCTAAAAATCTTTATATCGCCGATGGACATCATCGGGCTGCTAGTGCTGCGCGGGCAAAAAAAATAAAACAGGAAAATAATCCAAACCATACAGGAGAAGAGGATTACAACTTTTTCCTCGCTGTTATTTTCCCCGCCGAACAACTAAAAATATTACCTTACAACAGGGTAGTGCTTAAAATCAGCGACGAAATAAAAACAAACTTTTGGGAATCGATTAAGAAAAACTGGAATATTGAACCAACTGATTCTTCTAATCCTCCTGAAAAGAAAACAATCTGTATGTATTATGAAAGCAAGTGGTATTTACTGCACCCCAATGAAAATGTCGTACCTGGGCCAAGTATCGGTGATAAGCTTGATGTAAGTATTCTTCAGAATTTTCTTCTGCAACCAGTTTTCGGAATTACTGATCCTCGGACTGATAATAACATTGATTTTATCGGCGGGATAAGAGGTACAACCGAATTAGTAAAACTTGTTGATAGCGGCAGGGCGGTTGTTGCCTTTTCCATGTATCCACTGGAAGTTGATGATCTTATAAATATTTCGGATGCCGGTGAAACCATGCCTCCTAAATCCACGTGGTTTGAACCGAAACTGAGAGATGGAATGGTAGTCCACACAATATAAGTAAAGAGTAATTTTAACAAAACCTCTATTTAGAGAAGGATTGAACTCATGAAAAAACGTATCTACAATTTCGCTGCCGGCCCGGCAATTTTGCCAGAAGAAGTATTACTTCAGGCTCAGGAAGAATTTTTCAGTTACAAAGAAACCGGAATGTCCGTAATGGAAATGAGCCACCGCTCAAAAGTGTATGATGGAATATTTAAGGAAGCGCAAAATGATCTTAAAAAATTGTTGAACGCAGGAGATGATTACACGGTGTTATTCCTGCAGGGAGGCGCAACGCTCCAGTTTTCAATGGTTCCGATGAATTTAATGCCTCCGATTAACAAGGCTGATTATATCAACACTGGCGCATGGTCAAAGAAAGCTATTAAAGAAGCAAAAAGAGTAGGTGCGGTTAATATCGCAGCTTCTTCCGAAGATAAAAATTTTTCATATATCCCGAAAGAATTCAAACTTGATCCTGATGCAGCATATGTTCATTTTACCTCGAACAATACCATTTTCGGAACACAGTTCAGAACAGAACCTGTAACAGGAAATGTTCCTTTGGTTTGTGACGCATCATCGGATATTCTACACAAACCGCTCGATATCAATAAATACGGAATCCTTTATGCAGGCGCTCAGAAAAATATTGGTCCTGCAGGTGTTGCAGTTGTTGTAATCAAAAATTCGCTGCTCGAAAAATCTCAGGATGGTCTTCATGCATATATGAACTATAAATTACACGCTGAAAATGAATCGATGTATAACACTCCCAATACTTATGGCGTTTATATATGCGGATTGGTTTTCAAATATTTATTAGCCCAGGGCGGACTGGAGGCAATGTATAAGAAAAATGTTGAAAAAGCCGGCATTCTTTATAGTTACATTGACGAAAGTGACGGTTATTATAAATCAACAGCAGCAAAAGAAGATCGTTCTTTAATGAATGTTACCTTCACGATGGCTAATGAAGAAATCGAAAAGAAGTTTATTTCTGAAGCTACAGCAAAAGGATTCAACGGATTAAAAGGTCACAGATCGGTGGGCGGAATGCGCGCGTCAATTTATAACGCGTTTCCTACAAAAGGTGTTGCTGATTTGGTTGAATTTATGAAAGACTTTAAAAAAAATAATTAGTTTTTATAGGGGCTGTCTCAAAGTCAATTGTTTTCCCGACATATTCCGCCGGAGTTTTGGGGAAGGAACATTTGAACGAGTTAGAAAGCAAAGTATATTTTGCAATCGAATATTTCGGAATGACATTTGAGACAACCCCCTTTTATTTCATTAACATCACTTGCTAATAAAGTCCTAATTTAGTATATAACCCACACTTCAATCTATTCATTAATTAAGTTTATATCCTTGGATAAAAATGAAAAATTTATCGCTGTTTATCGCCTTAATTGTAGTTTGTTTTTTTTCATGCGGAGAAGAGGAAAGATTTGAAATCATAAGCACTGAAGCTTTTGCCTATTCGCTGGAATCATCATGGGAATTAAATGCTTCGGTTAATGTAATCGGTTTTCATCAAGAGGAAGATGAGAACGGACGATTTTCTGCCAGGTTATCATATTCATTTCACCTTGTAACTCCCGAATCTGATACATTATTCGAAGCAGATTACGGTTATATTGACAGACAGGAAGATGAAGAACTAATAGATATTCAGATTGAATCGCAGCTGGAAATTGACTCTTCCTATATACCCGGATTATATAAAATTATTTATGAAATAACCGACGATTATAACCAACAAACTATTTCGGCTGATGCAGATTTCGAGTTAACAGCCGAATAAAAAAAATATCAACGGAGGGTGATATGTTAATTGATAAATTCATACACCTTGTTGAAGATCATGCCGAGCAACTGACAAAAACATGGATTGAAGAAATCCGCCAAAATCCCGCGACAAGGAGCTATAGAGAAATTTCCAATGAAATTCTTGGGAAGAGAATTTATGATATTTACAGAAGACTGGGGCAATGGCTGCTTCAGGAAGATCCCAAAGATAAAAGAACTGCCGAGCATTTTATGAATCTCGGACGCGAAAGAGCAGCCGAGGGAATTAAAGCCAGCGAGGTTGTTTACGCTTTAATCCTCAGCCGGGTTGTTCTGTGTCGCTTTGTGGATAATCACGGATTAATTAATTCTGTTCTTCAGATACAACAATATCAGGAATTTTCGAGACGAGTAACGACATTTTTTGATAAGGCTACATATTTTGTTACGGTTGGTTATGAGAGCCAATCAGTTGAAGAACAAAAACATGTGCACAAATCTGAGTTTATTGAAAAATCAATCGGCTCAATTACCAAATGGCTGATTAAAGATCAACCGGCAGCCGACGAATAATAATCTCTAAATTTGTTCAGGATTTTCAAAAATACTTTAATCTCACATTCCTCATAATAATGAGAAGACGTTATTAGTCTCCTCATTTAATAGTGTAATACCTTGCCATTCACAGGCAGCTCTTATGAATTAATTCTGGGATCACCTTTCAGGTAATATCCGAAAATTTTTTTGAATGCATCTGATGTTTTGCTGCCCGCAACTCCATCCGGCAATAAATGAATTCCCGGAAATTGATTTAAAAATATTTGCAGTCTTTCAGCCTCTGCGTTTTTTTTATTCGAATATTTTATGAGTTTCAAATCCGGAATTTCCGAACTATCAAAAGTATCAAGTCCTGTATCCAGTTTAATAATGTTTTGTTCGGCAAGTCTCCTTAAAATTACTGCGGCACCCGTCTGTTTTGAAACAGCTGTGGAAGAAAATGTGCCGTCAGAAACATATTTACCTGTTGTATAGTGATTTGAAAAACTCCACAAATAGGGCGAAAGTACTTCGGGGTGTTTACTTCTGTAACCAAAACCATTGAATTCCTCAAGTTTGAAAAGCAGACCGGGAATTGTCCAGTTTTCCCAGATATCAAGTTTTTTTATTTTCAAAGCATCAATAGCGCTTTCTTCCCACGTGAAGGGAGGACTGCCTTTCGAGGGACGTCCTGCGGGTATTTGAACAGTTCTTGCAGTTAAAGGATCGCCATTGTGAAGATGTTTATTAAAACTCATGGATGATTCCATGCAATGAATAACTGCAATGGAATACCATGGAATGTTTAACGCTTTGCCAACTGATGAGTATCTGTTTTTATTCGTGAGAATTTTATCGGTAATCCAGTTAACATCCGTTAGTTTTTCCTTACGAATATGGCAAGAATCGAAGAGAGAATAATATTCCTTCGCAAGGACATTTGTTAATTTTACTCCCATAATTCCTCCCAAACTGTATGTGATCTTTTATAATCGATTTGGATTATAGACAACAGGATAATTGTTTGCTAACTTCAATCTCCGTTACCCTCCAAAATAAAACGAAATATCAGGTTAAAAAATTTCACAAATGTCATTTTGCAAATTCGACTGAAATGCCTTGGCTGTCAATGGCATTACAGCAACCGGCGGCAATCCAAGTTTTTCGATTACCTTTGCGCATAATTCCATCGGCGTCAATTGTTTCGCGTTTTCTATTTTATTAATTGTTTCATGCAACAGTTTGAAATAGCCGATACTCTTTATCATCTTTTCGGAAATCATTTCGTTTTCAACCGGTTCATCCCATGATGAAAGCAGGATTTTAACATCTCTGATTTGTTGTAATTTTTTTATTGACGAAACTGCATCTGCAACATTTTCATAAATCGGCAAATCACCGGGTGATAATATCGCGTCACCGCTGATCAACACTCTCTCCTTTATAAAATGAAATGATACCGAACCGCTCGAATGACCGGGTGTGTGAATTATATCAATACTCAGCTCCTTTTCCGGTTGCAGTCTTTCATTGTTCATAATAATCGTATCAACTTTTGTAGATTCCGAAACAAAAGTTTTGAAACCCGGTACTGGTCTGTCTGAGAATTGTTTTTCAATATTCTCAATCCATTCTATCTCATTCGAATGAGCGATAACTTCACAACCGATTTCTTTTTTAATTTTATTTGCTGAACCGATGTGATCAGGATGAGAGTGACTTAAAAACAGTTTGCTGATTTCTTTTATCTCTCTTCCGAGTACTCTTACATATTCAAAAATCTTCTCGTAAGAGTTACTCAGACCGCTATCAATTAGGTAAATATTTTTTTTACCAAAAATTATGAATGAGTAAACAAATCTTTCCAATCTAATCTCCGGTGAAATCGGAACGAAAAAAGTGTGTTTCAGAGCGTGAATATTTCCAGTGATATGCATTTACTTTTCCATAAGTTGTTTATCAAGTTAATTTTAATCAACAATGAATAATTTTGCGCCGGTTTGAGTGCTTGATCGATGAGCCTCTGCATTATCTGCCACCTGATAACTCATTCCGGGTTTTAGAAGAAATTTTCGACCATCCTCTAATTCCGTGTTTAGTTCACCTTCCAGGCAAAATAAAACATGCCCTTTTTTACACCAATGGTCGGCCAAATATCCAGGAGAATATTCAACCAGCCTGATTCTTAAATCTCCATAACTTTTGGTATGCCACAATGCTTTTCCAGTAATTCCCTGGTGTTCAGTGGGTTTTATTGCCATCCAATCAACTGTTTCAAACGGCAGGTTTTTGATCTCCATTATAATTTCCTCATGATAATTTGTGAATTATTACTAAATCAGGATTTAATTATGCTTATTTCTTGTACATTGTCCAAAATGTTGGAAAGATTTTCGTGTTGTACATTATCATACAATAGAATGAATTTTCTAAAATATCTGCCATAATAAGATATTTATCAGTACCTTCTTTCTGCTTTCTTATTTTTCCCTATCCATCACATTCAATAATCCCGACCATTATTTATTCTGGGTTAAGCAACAAAAATTATTGTGTTGATAAAAAACCAAACCGACCACAGAATTTTGAGATAAAGTCCGTGAGCAAATTATAATTCCATTTTTCGGGTTTCCAAATTGAATAAATAAATAATAGTACAATAACAGACAATACTTGGAACATATCAGCTATCCACTCAATTTCCGCCCGTTTTCTGCAAGTACAACACTTCTAGAAAAACAACAATACGAGAAAACAATTCATGTATTGGAACATCATTTTATTCAATGGTTTGCCGAATCTTCCTATCAGGAAATCTAAATAAAGAAAAGAAAGGTAAGGATTAATATCATAATCGCGTTTGAGTTTATTACCATTCCTTTGATCACCCAACAACATAATTCTTAAACTCAATTTACAAAAATTCGATGTGGTTTTCTTTTACAATTATCTCCCACTCTCGAAGAAACTAGTTTCAGTTTTTCAATAATAGTATTGAGAATTAGGAAGAATAAATGCACAAGAAGATAATAGCGCTCTCAAATCGTACTTTTCTTTTGGCATGTTAAATGCGTATACAAATTCTATCTTGTAAACAAAGTAAATGGATCAGATTAATTATGCGCATTCTAAAAATCCTCACAATACTCATCCTGATATCACAACATATTTTATCACAGACAAATCAATGGATAAAACAATCTCCTCCGCTAACCGGAAGTGAGTTGAAAGATATCTGTTTTGTAAATGAAAGTAACGGTTGGATCGTCGGGCAGAATGGAGTAATACTCCATACATCAGATAAAGGAATAAGCTGGCAATTCCAAAATACGCCGCTTGAAGCCCCACCGCGACTTTTCTCAGTATCATTCCCGGATTCATTGAATGGCTGGAGCGCCGGTGGTGTGTTTGGTCATTCTTACATTTTACATACTTCGGATGCCGGCAAAAACTGGGTAGAAGCAAACAATATATCCGCAAATGCCTATATCAATGATATTTGTTTTTTCTCTCCACAAAAGGGTTTTATTCTTGCTGCAAAAAATCAAGATCATTTATATATCACTGAAAACGGAGGAGAGTCATGGGAATGTAGAACGATTTCAAATTCTAATCTGTATGATATTGATTTCGTTAATGAAACAGAAGGTGTGATATGTGGCGGGACGGGATTTATTGCTTTCACAACTGATGGAGGAATATCCTGGAATCAATCACTTGTGGATGATGTGGGATTATTCAAAAAGATAAAGATGGTCAATAAAAATATTGGGTATGTTGTCAGCCATACAGGTAAGATACTTAAAACATCTGACGGAGCTTCAACATGGCAAAAAGTTTTCGAATCCTTTGGCGGAAGGTTTCAGATTAATGCACTTCATGTATTTAACATAAATACAGTTATTGCAATTGGCGGCTATTCACCAAACTTTGTCTTAAAAACAACTGATGGTGGACTCACCTGGAATTCTATTGATACGAAAATAACTCCTCAGATTACAAACTGGTTTTTTATTGAAGATAATTTGGGTTACGGTATTACCTGGAATGGCGCTATCATTAAAATCACAAACGAAGGTGAATGTTACGAAGAGATTACAGAAGGCACAGGTGATCACATCATCAGTATGGATTTTTATAACTCCGA
Organism: uncultured Melioribacteraceae bacterium; assembly: GCA_964516545.1. Lineage (GTDB taxonomy): Bacteria > Bacteroidota > Ignavibacteria > Ignavibacteriales > Melioribacteraceae > JAHISV01. The sequence continues at coordinate 14,265 of CAZEXO010000007.1, read as the reverse complement.
ATATGGAGTGGCTTGCGAAAATTCCCGGAAAATATTACTGACTTCTGACGGGGGAAGGTCGTGGAACGAAATGAACTCGCCAATTCAAAACGTAATAACAAATATTTCAATGAGATCATCAAACAGTTTTTCTGTCGCCGGAATAGATTCTATTGCTTCAACAAATGATAAAGGTGTCACCTGGGATTACCGCCAAATTGAAGGATCAATTTCTAAAACAGGTGTAATCCCGCATACTGAAAAAACATATCTCATTACTACTCAAAACAAGATTTGGACTAATGCAAAGAACGAACAGGATTGGATATTAGCGGGTGAGATAATCAGTGATGGCTCTGTTCAAGATATATTTTACCTATCAGAAAATATTGTTTTTGCCTGCGAATCAATGGGAAAAATATTTAGATCCACTGACGGGGGAATTTCCTGGATACAATTAGCGGATGTTGAATTAAATTTTTGTTCGTCAATATATTTTAAGGATGAAAATGTCGGATGGATTGGAGGGGGTAAGCAATTTGGCAATGGTATTAGTCCGATTTTTTATAAAACTGAGAATGGAGGAATTACATGGAGTTTGCAGGAAAGTTTTGAATATCTTCCGGATAATAGTTACCCGTCCGATGTTTCACGTGAGTGCACCGGTTATATAAAAGAAATTAGATCCTATGATGGAATTAACCTGTATGCATTAAGTGATAAGCATGTGTTTTACAGTAATGACGGAGGGCTCCATTGGCATCAACAAAGTATGGACTTTTACGGTGGTAATTATCTGACCTCGCTGTGTGTTATTGATCAAAACAATATGTGGGTAGCAGGTAATTCGAGATTTATCTGGAAATATAATCCTTATTATTCTACCGGAATTAAAGGCAAAAAAAATGACATCTCTGTTGCTGAATGTTCTTCTTACCCAAACCCTTTTAACTCAAACACAAATATTGTTTTCTATGTAAGCGATCCTCAAAATGGCGATCCGGGATTAATAACCATTTTTAATTTGACGGGTGAACAAATTTTTCAAGAAAAGTTTCAGATAAAAACCGGGCAGAATAAATTTGCATGGACACCGGATAAATATTTAGGCAGCGGCATTTATTATGTTAAAATCGATTCACAATCAAAAACATTCATTAGCAAGATAATGTATGTAAAATAGTTCTGTTCCTTCAACTGTAATTTAACGGGACACAGTCGCACACAACCCCGGATTTGCTGTATTTTTTATCTGCCGGTAAATGTAAGTACTATTACATTTGCACTTTTCATCGAATGTGAGGAGCGAATGTATTTTCGCTCCTCAAAAAGGCAAACCTCTATCTATAAATTTAGTTGCCAGTCATCTTCAGGTTCTTTATCGTAATACGCTTTATGAATATTCAAATATTTATCTCTGATATTAGCCGGTGCTTTTTCGTCATCTATATATAGTTCGCCGTCATAATACTCCAATGTAACATGATCATCGATATCTTCAATGTAACCATCATCTAGTAATTCGTCTTTAACCTCAAGGAGGTACTTTTTCAGTTTCTTCATTTCCTTTTTAAGATCACCCATGTCAATTCCTAATTCTTCCATCTCTTCACGGAAATTTTCCATATTTTCCTCAAAGTCAGACATGTCAACTTCGCAATCGCTTAAGTCCGCACCAATTCGCCCCATGGCTTCGCCGAATTTTTCCATATTCTCGCTGAAATCGTCGAGATCAACGTGAATATCCATATCATCAAAGCAAAAATCAAAATCATCATGATCAATATCTACATGGAGATTCCCCATGTTTCTTTTTAACTCACTCATTGCCTCGTGTAATCCGCTTAGGTCAATCTTGTGTCTGAATTTAGAGTGTTTCCAACTTTTTCCCTCATAACTTTCATCATATGCTTCCTCACGTTCCGCGAATTTTTCATGCCTCTTTGAATGTCGCTCTCTTCTTTCCTCAGCTTTCGAGTATTTAAGTTCCCGTTCAGCATTTTGTATTTCTTCCTGCAAAAAAGATTTATTCTCCTCTAAGGAATTTTTTGTGAGCTTCCTTCCATTTTTATAGGCGGAAATTATCTCTCCCTTATCCAGTTTAATTTTCCAGTCGTTATCATTTTCATCCACGAACCGAATGGTAGTAAGACCGCTGTCTTCCTCAACAGTCTGCCAGGGTTCTGGATTTTCGTATGTATAATCATCATTTACAGATGAGCATGCCAAAGAGAATATTCCGGTCAAAATTACTATAAATAAGATTGACCATATCTTTAAGATACCCGCTGAATTTTGTTTTTCCTTTTTCATGATTCTATTAATCCTCCCCAATAGTTCATTTTTATTTTTAAATAATGTCATTTCCGTTCCATGGACTGATAATTCATATTCACCAAGACTCAGTAAAGCCTTTGAATAGACGAGGTGGCTACCGCATGTTTCTGTTACAACATCATCGCAAACGAGCTCTCGTTCGATTCTCATTCTGTTTGACAGCCACCAAACAACAGGATGATAAAAAAATAAAACCTCAAGCATACTCTGAATGATGTTAATTATATAGTCGTTACGTTTTACATGAGCCAACTCATGGGCGATTATTGTTTCAACTTGATTAAGTGGCATTCCTGTAATAACGCCAACAGGTAAAAGAATTACTGGTTTGAAGAAGCCGATTAATACCGGCGTATTAACAGTTGTTGATTGAAACAGACTTACTTTTTTTTGTATTCCAAACTTTTGAATCATATTCCCAAATAATTCAAGGTACATCCAGTGAGGTTTATGAATAGATTTTTTCTTAATTCTTTGTGAATAGATAAAACCACCTGTTGCTCTCAAAGTGAAAAATATTATTCCTGCAAACCAAAAGAGAGAAATGAGTTGGGCGTTAACTGAAAATAGAGTCGAAAATCTGCTGACGTAATTCGTTAATTTATCGTACGTGTTTGATTCATAATTTTGTACTGATAAAATAATCATGCCGTTTTCATCTACATTTTCGGGAGATACAAAAACACGCGATGGTAAATTATTTTCAACAATTTTATGTGAACTGTATTCGGAAATGAAGGTTACAAGAAATAAAACAAAGAGAACAGAAATTGAAAAACTCAGAAGATTATATCTGATTTCGGGTGCACTGTTTTTCAGCGTTAAGAGAATCAGTGCAACCACAAAAAAAATAATTGCTCCCTGCCACAGAGAATGAAATATTGTCAACCCGAGAGAAACAACAAGTCTTTCGGAGATCAGGCTATTTAACACTTCCATTTTCTTTCTCCAGCTTTGTTATTAAAGCTCTTATTTCTTTCAGTTCATCTGGATTTGTCTTTTTATTACCAAGAGCATGAATTACCAGTTTGGCTGTTGAACCGCCAAATACATTATCCAAAAACTTTTTCACAAGTTCTTTTTGAATATCATTCTCTTTCATCGTGGGCGAATAAATATGGTTTTTACCGTTATCCTGACGGGTAAGAATATTTTTCTTAAGCATTATTTGCATGAGCTTCAAAGTAGTAGTGTAACCTATCGAGCGTTTTTCAGATAATTTTTCATTTACCTCACGAACTGTCGCGGGACCTGTATTCCATAATACCTGGAGAATTTCTAATTCAGCATTGGTCGGTTTGGGCTTCATTCTTCATGTCTTTTTAATTTGGGATTCAGACGTTCTCCTTTACGAAAGGTTTCGTAGATGTCCTGAAATGAACTGCTAAAGTTAGGGTTAGAAAGAAAAATAAATTTTGAAACCCAATTTGGAATTCGAATCCTGTATTCGTTACTGATTAATTAGTTTAGTGTTTACTTTCATTGATTCTCCGGCTCACAAAACATTTATTTACAATTCTTTTTTTGGTATTTTGTAAACCATTTCATCAGCAAGGAGCCAGCGCGTGCCGGAATTTACCATCTTCAGAGATATTATCATTATTCTCGTTTTTGCCCTTCCCATAATTTATCTGTTTAAGAGAATTCACATTCCAGCAATTGTTGGATTTCTAATGGCGGGTATGCTTATTGGTCCGCATGGACTCCAGCTCATCAAAGGAGTTCATGAGATTGAGATGATGGCTGAGATCGGCGTAATCTTTTTGCTATTCACAATTGGTCTTGAAGTATCTCTGACTCAACTTTTAAGAATCAAAAAGATGATTTTTCTTATTGGCGGCGCCCAGGTAATTCTCACAACAGGAGTAGCATTCCTGGTTTTCAGGATGATGGATTTCGAAATAAACATCGCTTTTCTTTGGGGAATGTTGATCAGCCTTTCAAGCACTGCAATTGTTATGAAAATTTTATCTGACCGGGATGAATTAAGCACTCCCCAGGGAAAAATTTCTGTGGGAACACTGATATTTCAGGATTTAGTTGTTGTTCCGATGTTTCTGATTTTACCCATGCTTAAATCTGATGCAAACCTAAGCTTCGGATATCTACTGGAAAAGATTGGTTTAGCATTCGGCCTTTTAATTGCAATTCTTTTTGTTTCCAAATTTTTCATGCCGAAAATTATGTATCAGCTCGCGAAACTAAGAATGAGAGACGGGTTCCTGATTGGTGTTTTAACGATTATTCTGGGAACCGCTTATCTCACACATTCATTGGGTCTGTCTTTTGCTCTCGGAGCTTTTATTGCCGGACTTATTTTAGCAGAGTCAGAATATAATACTCAAATATTATCCGATATAATTCCATTCAAGGATGTGTTTAACAGTATATTTTTCGTATCAGTTGGACTTCTGCTCAACGTAAATTTTGTTTTTGAGTTTCCTCTGCTAATAAGTGAAATGACTATCGGTGTAATTCTCATAAAAATGACTATAATAATTTTACTGATTTTGTCTATGCGTTATCCTTTCCGGATTGCGTTAATAACCAGTCTGGGCCTGGCGCAGGTAGGTGAGTTCTCCTTCATTCTTGCTCAGGCGGCGGGTAACTATAATTTATTCGATGAAACAAGTTATAATGTTTTTCTCTCATCTTCAATTTTCACCATGATTATCACTCCGTTCCTGTTTATGTTATCTTCACACCTTGGTTTCGCGACACAACAGATTCCGTCTTTCAAAAAAAATAAAAAGAACGAAAAATTAAGATCACTGACTAATCATGTTATAATTGCCGGTTTCGGATTAAACGGAAGAAATCTCGCAAGAGTGTTAAGAGAAACAGGGATTAATTATGTTGTTGTTGAAATGAATCCCGACACCGTGAGAAACGAAAAAGCGAAGGGTGAAAATATTATCTATGGCGACATCAGCAAAGTTGAAGTATTGAAACACGCGAATGCGGCATCCGCGAACATGCTGGTCTTTTCAATTTCCGATTTACCGACAACCGAGCGCGCGGTTAAGACCGTGAAAATGCTTAACCCGAAAATTTACGTTTTGGTTCGAACCCGTTATGTAAGTGAAATTGACCGCCTCAAAACTTTTGGAGCTGATTCCGTGATTCCCGAAGAGTTTGAGACATCTTTGGAAATATTCAGAAATGTGTTACTGAAATATCACGTACCGATTAATGTAATTATGAAACAGATTTCACTGCTTCGGGGCGAATCATATAAACTGCTCTGGGGTGAAAATATGAGCGCAAGTTCTCTTTCACATCTTGATGAAATACTCGCCGAGAATCTGACAGAGACATATTTTGTGAATGAGGATAATCCAAACATCAATGTTTCCATTAAAGAAATTAATTTGAAGGCAAGAACCGGAACAACCATCATCACCATTATCAGAAACGAAAAAACAATTTTTAATCCGAGCGGAAACGAAAAGCTACAGCCTCACGATACGCTTGTAATAACGGGCGCTCATAAGGCTATTGATGACGCTATTAACATTCTTAACGGAGAGTAAATATCTTTTTAAAATAAAAAACCCCGGCATCACCGGAGTGCTGCCAGGATTCCCAAGCCGTGCATCCTGCGGGACTCGAACCCGCGACCTGCTGATTAAGAGTCAGATGCTCTACCAACTGAGCTAAGGATGCGGGACAAATATAATGTTAGTATCTTTACTTATGCAAGTAAAAACATTTTTACCTTTTCAGCGGAATAAATATACAATGAGTTATCAGAGTTCTCTAAAAGTATTGATTTTATTGGTGTTTTTATCATCTTCGGTTTATTCTCAAAAGATAAATTTTTCTGTCACAGACGATTTGGGAAGAAAAATATCTTTCTCGAAAACTCCGCAAAGAGTAATTTCTCTCTCACCGGCCATCACCGAATATGTGTTTGCTCTTAAGTGTGAAGATAAATTAGTTGGTAACACTACTTATTGCGATTACCCCGCTGAATCAAAAAAGATTACTAAAGTCGGCGATCTCCTTACCTTTGATTTCGAAAAAATTATTTCTCTCAACCCCGATTTGATTTTGGTTAATGTTGAAGGTAACACGAAAGAAACTTTTGAGAGGCTTAACGAACTTAAGCTTAAGACTTTCGTGGTTAACCCCCGTAATTTTGCCGACATCAAAAAAGATATGATAAAAATCTCCGAGATATTCAGCGTTGAAAAACTTGCTCAAAAGATAATTAGCGACTGGGAAAAAGATGCAGAGTTAGTGATTGAAAAAAATAAGAACAGAAAAAATCTCTCAACTATGATAATTGTTGAATTAAGTCCCCTGATGCTTGCCGGTAAAAATACTTTTTTAAACGAATACCTCGATTTGTGTAACCTTAACAACATTACCAGCTCCTCAACTCAGAACTATCCGATTTATAGCCGTGAGGAAATTATCGTGCAGGACCCTGATTTGATTATATTCCCAAGCAGTGGTAGCGAGAATTTGGATTTTATATTAAGCTATTACCCTGAGTGGTCAGAGCTACAGACCTTCAAAAAGAAAAATGTGATTTTTGTAAACAGAGACCTGTATTTCAGACCGGGACCAAGATTTGTTGAGGCGTTAAAAGACCTGTCTCAAAAAATTAATTAATTTCCTCTCTTTCCTGCTTGCTGGTTTCGATTGGCTCCCAGTCAGCGCCTTCACACGGGAGATTTTTGAGTGTTGGGTGTTGATCATATTTAAGACAAAGAACAGCCGTTTCATCAAAGTGCTTACATGATGAGCAGAGGGTATTTTTTATTATATCCTTGTTTTCTTCCATGAAGAGTCGGTACTGAATTACGGCGGGATGAATTATCACTCCGTAAATGGAAAGAAACGCCATAGTAAACCAGAACTTATAATCAAAATAATCCAGAACAATCCATAGCAAGGGAATGAGAATCGCCGTTCTGATTATTGTCCAGAATACTATCGCACCCATTAATTATTTCCTCTTATCGTGTAACCGTCCAAATTGCATTTAGCAAAAGTTTGCCTTAATTTTGACTCTGTTCTTTTAACGGTGAAATACCGTAACAAAGTTCAGAAAATTACCTTAAACATGTTTGGAAATAATATTTGGTGTGGAAATTTTGAAAAATAACGGTGATGAGAATATCGAGTCAAAAAAAAATTCACCTAATAAATCAGGAAAGAATTTTTACTATAGAAACCGAAATAAATACTATCATAGATTTAAGCCGAAAAACAAGCCCGAAGAAGTAAAATTCAGCTTTAAGAAAGTTTCTATTGTCATTCCTCTCTTAAATGAGGCGGAATCAATTAAACCTCTTCATGTTGCTTTACAGCAGATTTTGAAAGCACAAAATTTCATCAGTGAAATAATTTTTGTTGATGATGGAAGCACGGACAAATCATTGGAAATAATCAAGGATTTATCCAGAGAAGACAAATCAATCAGATACATCAGCTTCAAAAAGAATTACGGAAAAGCTGCTGCGCTGCAAGTTGGATTTAAGAAAGCCACAGGAGATGCAATAATCACTATGGATGCTGATTTGCAGGATGATCCTTCTGAAATTCCAAATCTTCTCAGAAAACTTGAAAGCGGTCCCGACCTTGTTTCCGGATGGAAGAGAAAAAGATACGATCCGTTCATTAAAAGAATTACCTCGAAGTTTTACAACCGTATCACACGACTTTTTACCGGCGTTAAACTTCACGACATGAATTGCGGACTGAAAGCCTACAAAAGCGAGGTTGTCCAAAATTTAAAACTCTATGGTGAACTTCATCGGTTCATTCCCGTGCTTGCCGACTGGCAGGGTTTTACAGTTGATGAAATAATTGTCAAACATCATCCACGGCGGTACGGAAAAACAAAATACGGACTCTCGCGTTTCTTCAAAGGTTTTGTTGACTTAATTACAGTTATTTTCACAACACGTTACATCAAACGCCCGATGCATCTTTTCGGATTTATCGGCGCATTGTCTTTCTTTCTGGGAGTTTGCGTAAATCTTTATCTCAGTTACGAATGGTGGTTTATGAACAAAGCCCTCAGCAATCGCCCCATGTTGCTGCTCGGCGTTCTTTTGATAATTGTCGGAATACAATTTTTTGCCGTCGGACTCCTTGGTGAAATTCTTGTTCATAATTTCCAGGACGACAGGGAGTACATAATTAAAGACAAAAATTAGTACGCATGAAACGACTTCTTTTTATTACTTATTTTTGGCCTCCTGCCTCAAAAGCAACCGTTCATTGGCCGGTTAAAATTATCAAATATCTCCCGGAATTTGACTGGTCTCCCTCGGTTTTAACAGTTGAAAATGAGTCGTTTGAAAGCCGCGACGAATCACTGTTACAGGATGTCGATAAAAATCTTGAGATATTAAAAACAAAAACCTGGGAACCGTTTTCTTTTTATAAAAAATTTCTTGGCAAAGATAACGATGAGAAAATAACCGCTGGCGAAGCAATGTCGTCATCCGACTTGGGGTTGCGTCACAGAATTTCAAAATGGATCCGCTGGAATATTTTTATTCCCGATGCCCGTATTTGCTGGTACTTTTATGCGATAAATCGCGGATTAAAATATTTACAGGAAAATAAAATTGACCGGATTGTTACCATTGGTCCGCCGCACAGCACTCATCTCATCGGCTGTTCACTAAGTAAAAAAACAGGAATTCCATTCATCCCTATTCTCATTGATCCGTGGACTGATATTGTTTATTACAAATCTTTTAAGCGTTCCGGTTTCGCACGTGATGTTGATATAATGTTCGAGAAAAAAGTATTACGGCAGGCTTCAAAAATCGTCTTTGTTACTAACTCGACAAAAGAAGACTACGAAAAAAAATATACTTTTATAAAAGATAAAACAAAGGTGCTTTACTGGGGTTATAATGAAGACGATTTCAGGAATATAAAACGCACTCGTGAAAAAGATGATGAACTTGTTATTCTTCATTCCGGAAATATTTTTGATTACCAGAATCCGTCGTCTTTCTGGAAAACTCTTTCAAAGAAAATTAATTCAGGTGAAAAAATAAGACTCAAATTTACGGGAACGGTGAGTCCGCTCATAAAAAAAGAGATACGCGAAAATGGTTTGAATTCAATAACGCAATTTCTCGGCGTTATTCCTTACAAAGAAATGCTTCATGAAATTATGAACGCGGACGTCCTGCTTGTTTGTCCTTCAGAGAAGAGGCACCTCCCGGGAAAATTATTTGAGTACTTACGAAGCGGTAATCCGATTCTCGCTTTTAACGATGATAATCCGGAAGTAAAAAAACTTATAGATGACGCAAACGCGGGCATGATGCTGAATTATTCCGACAATGGCGAAATATTTTTCAGGAATCTTGATAAATTCCAACCGAACGCCGAGTCCGGTAAAATATTCGATCGATACAACATAACAACTCAGTTTTCGGAATTACTTAATGCTATCGACTAGCAAATTGCTTTTACAGCTTCAGACCCGTAAATTTCTTTTCATGAATTACCCAATGGGCGATAACGTTATATGAAAATCAGCATTGTATCTCCGGCTTATCCTTACCGAGGCGGTATTGCCGGATTCACTACACTGTTATATAAAGAATTGATAAAAGACCATGACGTGAGCATAGTTAATTTCTCGCGTCAGTATCCTTCAATTCTTTTCCCGGGTAAATCACAAACTGACGAAAGCGATTCTGTCAGCAAAATTCCTTCGCTCAGATTAATAGATACTTTGGACCCTTTTACATGGTTCAAAGCCGGGAAATATTTAAGGAAAGAAAAACCTGATCATGTAATATTTTGTTATTGGATGCCCTTTTTCGCACCGGTCTTCGGGATAATTTCGCGCGGATTGAAAAAGAATAAATATTCCAAAACCTTAGCCTTATGTCATAATATTCTTCCCCATGAAAAAAAACCTTTTGATAAAATACTGACGAAATATTTTTTTAAAAGTATAGACAGATATGTTTTGCTTTCTGATTCGGTCCGTGACGATTTACACCGAATAGAAAAAAAACCAAACTATAAACTTTTGTTTCATCCGGTATATTCGAACTTCGGGCAACCTGTTGATAAATCCGAAGCAAGAAAATTCCTGAAACTGAAAAATGAGCGGACAATACTTTTCTTTGGATTGGTAAGGGAGTATAAGGGTCTTGATATTTTATTAAAAGCAATTTCACTGACATCAAAAGAAATAAAATGTCAATTGCTGGTGGCGGGAGAATTTTATTCCGATTTTAATAAATACACGGACTTAGCTGCCAGACTGGGAATCACAGGAAATGTAATTTTTAAGAATGAATTCATACCCGCTGAATTAGTTAAATACTATTTTTCGGCGGCTGATGTTGTTGTTCTTCCTTACCGAAGCGCGACACAAAGCGGCGTAACTCTTGTCGCGAAAAATTTTTACAAACCAGTTATCGCAACAAATGTCGGCGGTCTTTCCGAGATTGTAAAACAGGGCGAAGACGGATATCTAGTTGAACCTGAAAATCCGGAACAATTATCTGAAATGATCGTAAAATTCTATCGCGAAAACAAAGAAGTTGAATTTTCCCGGGCAGTTAAAAATGAACTCGACAAGCTTTCCTGGAAAAATTTCACGGAAAAATTAATAGATTTTTTAAAACATGAATAAAGGTTTGTGATGGCAAAAGTAGTAAAGAAACCGAGCAAAGAAACAGACCTCACCGGAAAATCCAAAACCATTTTTAATATTCCGGTTAAGTATCAAACACTAATGGCTCTGGCGGTTATCGTGGTTGTTTTTATGATTTATTACGCGCCCATGTATTTCGGCAATGAGACTTTTCATTCAGGCGATATAATCACGAGTGAAAGCGCGCGTTCATATCTGGATAATGAACATGAAGAATATACACTTTGGTATCCGTATATATTTTGTGGTATGCCCGGTTACGCTCTGACTGTGGATTTCAAGTGGTTCAACATGATGTATGTAGGCTTCACGGCTGTTAAAAGAGTTGTCGCAAGTATGTTATCAACAGATTACGCAATCTGGTCGTTTTATCTTCTTATACTTGCCTTCACCAGTTATTTCCTGATTTCTTACCTTACAAAAAATAAACTCATCGCTTTGTTCGGAAGTCTTTCTACAGCTTTTACCACAGGCATAATTCTTTTTCTGATGATCGGTCACGTAACAAAACTAACTGCGTTATGTTTCTTTCCCTTAATACTCTTAATGCTTTTAAAGTTCGAGAAAAAAATTACCATCAAAGACATAGCCATACTTATAATTGCCATTCAGTTATCGCTTCAGGGGTTTCATGTTCAGATAATATTCTACATGGTTTTTGCTATTGCGATTTACTATATCTATAACATTATCCGTTCCCTTATAGAAAAACGAAATGATACACTAAAACAATTTATCAAATCCGGGTTAATATTCACGGGAGCTTTATTAATCGCTGTATTAATTCAATCGGATAACTTCACCCAGATTTGGGAATACAACGAGTATTCAACAAGGGGTACAAAAAGTATTCTGGAAACTACTAATGTTGAAAGTTCTAAATCCGATTCTGATTTTTATCAATACGCCACCAACTGGTCTTTCCCGCCGGAGGATTTAGGTACTTTTCTCGTACCGTCATTCATGGGTTTTGGAAAATCCATTTACAACGGACCTTTAACAAACAATCAGCCGTATATGGTGAATACATATTTCGGAGAAATACCGCTTACGGAAAATCCTATGTACATGGGTGTGATCGTTTTATTCCTGGCTATGTTCGGAATATTTGCCAACTATAAAAACAGGTTTGTGCAATTTCTCGTTTTGACTTCACTTTTAAGTCTTCTTCTGGCCTTCGGTCGATATTTTTCGCCGGTGTTTGACTTAATGTTTTATTACTTCCCGTTCTTCGATAAATTCCGTGCGCCCATTATGTCGCTCGTTTTAATTCAACTGTGTCTTCCTATTCTCGCGGCATTCGGAATTAAAAGCATTCTCGAAATAATAAAAAGCAATGACACCAGACTGAAAAAAACTATTTACTATTCGGCAATAACATTCACAGCTTTGCTTGTAATTTCTTTTCTTCTGAATGGCGTAATAAAAGATTGGTTTTCGGGAAGAGTAAATGAGTTTGCTGCGACGAACCAGCAGATGGCGCAACAGTTTCGGGCATTGTCGGGTTATATCAGCGACATGTTCGCGAGAGATTTACATGTTTCATTAGGATTATGCGCGATTGTTTTCTGGCTGGCTTATGCTTTCATCATAAAAAAAATCCCGGCTGCAGCTTTCCTTATCGCGGTTATTGTTCTTTCATTCACAGATCTTGCCCGTGTCAACAAACGTTTTGAGGAATACATACCCGCTCAAAGCAAGGAAGGTTTGTTTGTAGAACCTTCATATATCACCGCCATCAAAAATCAAAATAACGAAGAACCGTTCAGAATATTAAATCTCAAGCAGGATGGTTCTTTGGGGTCATTCAACTCAAATTCAAATTTTAACGCGCATTTTCTTGTTCATGATTTTTATGGTTATTCCGCCATTAAGCCGAGAAGTTATCAGGATTATATGGACGTGGTTGGTCCGGCAAATCAAACTTTGTGGCGAATGTTAAACATAAAATATATTGTTCTCGATCAACAGACAAACGTTCCGTTTCTCATTCCCGTTCATTCAGAGAACAAAACATTTCTTTACGAATTTACAGGCGCGTTACCACGGGCATATTTTGTCGATTCTCTTGCTACCGCTCCGGCGCTTGAAATACTAAATATGGTGAAATCAAATTCTTTCGACCCGGGATCAAAAGCATTTGTTTATGATAATCCCGTGAATATTGACAGACCGGACAGCACCGCAAAAGTAAGGATTACAAAATATCTTGATGAAAGAATTGAGATGGATGTTTATGCTTCCGGTAATAATCTGCTCTTTCTTGGCGACACTTATTATCCAAACGGCTGGCAGGCTTTTGTTGACGGACAAGAAACGGAAATTCTCCGGGTGAACCATGGTTTCAGAGGTATTGTGGTTCCCGAAGGAGAACACCGGATAGAATTTGTTTATTTGCCCAAATCATTTGTTATCTCAAAATATACAGCTTTGTTCCTGAGTAGCGCGGTGGTTGTTCTTTTAGTTTTGGGCGTGTTTATTGAAAGAAAGAAAAATCAGGCGGCATGAAGAAAAACTTTTCTCATATAGCAAAACATTCTTTTATTTATAGTCTCGGTACAGCCGCTCCGAAGTTCGGTGGAATAATTTTAGTTCCCCTCTACACGGGTTACTATAGCCTCAATGATTTCGGATTACTCGCTTTGTTCATCGCGATTATTAATTTTGGTGCACAGATACTTATGCTCGGACAGGGTGAATCATTAATCCGGCTGAATAATGATGAACAATACAAAGATGACAAAAAATCTTTATTCTTTACGATAACCGCGTTGATGTTCTTTATAATGCTGGCGGTAAGTTTATTTTCAATTTTTGTTTTGTACTCGCTTGATGGTTATATCGATTTTTTCAGGAAGTACTCCGAATATCTTTTAATCTGCATCGCTACCATTTTTGCCACAGTGATGAATAAACTTTTTCTCAACAAACTTCGCGCGGATGAAAGATCTGTCTTGTACACGGGTGTTAATATTTTAAAACTATTTGTCATAATCATATTTTCATTTTATTTCCTGCTTCATTTGAAGATGGGAATAGAAGGTGTGCTTTATGCAACTCTGATATCGGAAGTTCTTGCTCTTGTTGTTGTACTTTTTCCAATGCTGAAGGATATGCAGTTTAACTTCATGAAAAAAATAGTCGTGTTTACCTTAGCCTTCGGTTTTCCTCTCGCGTTCGCCACAATTACAAATACGATATTAACAACCAGCGATCGATTCATTATAAAATGGCTTTCAGGCGATTCCGAACTTGGACTTTATGATCTTGCCTACAGAGTCGCTACCCTATTA
>CAZEXO010000006.1:29020-44473 GCA_964516545.1 uncultured Melioribacteraceae bacterium | reverse complement strand
GCTGACGACCGGGATTGAACCGGTGACCTCATCCTTACCAAGGATGTGCTCTACCAACTGAGCTACGTCAGCATTTAAGATTCACATACACTATCTGAATTATGTGCATCTGTTTTGAGCGGGAGACGGGACTCGAACCCGCGACCAACAGCTTGGAAGGCTGTGACTCTAGCCAACTGAGTTACTCCCGCTTATTTTATTTTGTCTCAAAATTTATAAGAACTTTTACAATCAGATTTATTCTGCTAATTCAAAAATACTTATTTCAGGTCGTACCAAACTACTTACTCTGACCTGAATAATCCATGATATATTTTTTCTGCTTGGAAAACTAACGAAGTACGAACACAAAAGGGCTCTATACTCTCCTTCATCAGTTTCAAAATGGTGGGCAGGGAGGGAATCGAACCCCCTCAGGCTATGCCAACGGATTTACAGTCCGCCCCAACTCTCCTACTTTGGCGCCTGCCCATCTTTTACAGTATTTCAATCCAAACGAGCCCGAAATATATTCGGTTTTTTATATAAATGCAATAAGTCCGGTTAAAAATAATCCTGTATGAGTATTTACATAACTTAGTTTTCGGACTCAATGTTTCCGGGCATAAAGATATGTGACATTAGTTCAGAATTTTCATCGAAATAGTTTCGATTCATACTTTTTTAAATAATCACAATAATGGGATTTTTAGAGTAACCTGAGTTCCGGTTCCTTTTTTACTTGTAACTCCAATCTGCCCTTTCATAAAATCCATATATTTTTTTGTTAACGCCAGACCTAATCCGATTCCATCGAATTGACGAGTATAGCCGACATCCTCCTGACTGAATAATTCGTAAAGGTGCTGTTGGTATTCTTCGGTCATTCCAACGCCGTCATCAATCACAGAGTAAACACCGTATTTTTCATCGGTTCCAACCAAAACTGAAATTGTTCCTTTGTCGCTGAACTTGATAGCATTTTGTAATACATTGATTATAGCTTCTTTAATGCAATATTCATCTCCTAAAACAATAATTTCATTATCAGGTAATTTCAATTCAATATTTAGTTTTTTTCTCTCAGCATCTTTTATGACGCTCTGGTGGGAAAAATGAATCATTTTTTTCAATGATAAAGGTTGTATGTCGACTTTAAAATCCCCCGATTCTATTCTGGCTACATCGAATATGTGCGTGATGGTTGAAAGCAATCTTGACCCACCATCGTCTACGGAATCGAACAGTCTTTTAATTGTATCGCTGGAATCTTCATAATAAAATTCTTTTATCAAATTACTACTGCCGATTATTGCCCCAAGTGGGGTTCTGAATTCGTGTGACATTCTCGCCAAAAAACTATTTTTTAGTCTATTTGCCTCTTCAGCATTTCTTTTGGCTAAAAGTAATTCTTCTTCATTCCTTTTTCTTTTTTGTTCATTCAAAATGGTTTCAATACAAAAAGAAACATCCTCCTTCATTTCATCGAGTAATCGCATCTCTTTTTCATCAAAAAAATATTTCTGATCGCTGTAAATAAAAAATATCCCGTAAATATTTCCCGATACAATTAATGGCAAAGCACAGAATGATTTAATTCCAACCCTTGCAGCAAGATTTCTTAAGTTAATCGTACGACTATCAGTCTCAATATCATTAACCGCGAAATATTCCATAGTCTCGATAACAACACCTGAGGGACTGTTTTCCGAAGAATTTGAATCATACAACATATTTAGGCTTTCAAGAAAATCAATAGTTGCTCCATAGTGGGCTGTTGTTATACGGCTTTTGGTTTCCTGATCCAATACTTCAATCCAGGCGAGATTGAATTTTCCTATCTCAACAAAAATTTCACATATTCTGTTGAATAATATCCGGATATCAGTCGTTCTGACAATAAGTTGATTTATACTACTTTGTAATTCATACATGCGATTGAGTTTTAATACCTTTTCCTCAGCCTTTTTCTGAGATGTTATATCACGACTTATTCCAATAATACCGGTAACGTTGCCGTCTTCGTCAATCAGGGGAATTTTACTTGTAAGATGCCATCTCTTTCTACTTCTTTCTCCGTGAAAAGCAACCTCTTCTTTATTAATCATCGCTTTGCCAGTCTGCAAAATTCTTTCTTCATCGGCTTCATATTCCCTCGCGAGTTCGGGAGGATGATAATCGAAACATGATTTTCCTGTTACTTCTGATTGATTTCCAACTCCAAGTGATTTTAAATGTGCATGATTATTAATAACATATTTTTTGTCTTTATCTTTCAGATAAATCAAATCAGGTAAGTTATCAATAAGCATTCTTAAAAAATTCCGTTCGTTCTTAAGAGAATCTTCCAGTCGTTTAAGTTCTGTAATATCTCTTCCGATTCCTATTAATCCGATTACTTCACTCTTGTCATTTTTCAGGGGGAGTTTTGTGGTTAGCAGCCAGCATTTGCTTCCATCAGGATTTAATAGAAACTCTTCGCGATTGAGTATGGACTCTCCTGTCTTTAACACACGACTATCATCTTCGAAAAATCCGTTGGCTAATTTTTTCGGATATAATTCATAATCATCTTTCCCGAGAATTTGTTTTTCATCTTCATAGCCCATGTGATGAACATCTGCGATATTTGCAATCGTCTTTCTGGAATTTTTATCCTTCACGTATATAACATCGGGTAGACTGTCAATCAGTGTACGCAGAAGATTACGTTCCTGTTCAATTTTTTCTAATAATTGTTTTGAGTCTGTAAAACCATGAATATTTATTTCTAATTTAGCGCCTTCCTCGGAATTGAAAAACAGCCATTCCAATTCAACTTCAATTTTTTCATTCAGATAATTGGTAACTAATATTTCTTCTTTTCCGGCATTACTTTTTCCGAAATAACTGAAGAAAGATGCTTCATCAGTGATAAAATCCTGAAATGATTTCAGCTCCCAGATTTTTTTCCCTTTGTATGTTTCGCGGGAGAAACCTAAATTTTTTACAATTGCCGGATTAACATCCTCGATACATGCTGTTTCAAATTCGATAATAATTATGCCATATTGAGCTTTTTCAAAAAAGTGTTCACATTTTTTTCTAAATAATTCAAGTGAAAGACTTGTCCCGTTTAAATCAGATTGTTCATTTTTTTTCTGTTTTGAATTGTTCTGATTTTTTTTCTTATTGCTCTCCATATTGCCTCACACTTATCTTAGAATTGTGAGATAAAAATTTATCTTATCTATTCTATAACGGAACAGAAACAGAGTTAGTAATTCGTTGATGATATACAATGTAATGAAAATGGCAAACTTTTTTCTGAATTAAAATCACAAAATTTTTCTCTTATCAAGCCAACTTAAATGCTGGATTTCTAATAATATTATTATCACAACATATTCCTAAGAAAATTCATTCCATTTACATTTAAGCTAAGCGGCACTTTTAACAAGCGGTACTATGAATACAGCGTAAATATTCTGATTTAAACAATCCGACGAATGGATATTCAATACTGATAATACACTGATTATGCTTTTATGCTATCAAGCTGAGATTGTAAGATGGGGGCAGTTTTTATTTATAGATTTATCTTACTTTTTAATGTTTCCACAATTCCCTGTCAAGACTACGATATTGAATAGCCTCGCTCACGTGTTCAGGACGTATTTCTTCTGATTTTTCAATATCCGCAATTGTCCTGCTTACTTTTAATATTCTGTCATAAGCCCGGGCTGAAAGGTTAAGTTTGGTCATCGCCATTTTGAGTAGTTCAGCGCTTGTTTTGCTTATTGAGCAAAATTCTCTGATCTCTTTTGTGCCCATGTCTGCATTACAATAAATGTTTTTCATTTTATCGAACCGGTCATGTTGAATTTTTCTGGCCGCGATAACACGTTTCCTAATTGTGTCGGAGTTTTCGCTTCTCTCATCTGAAGCAAGATCTTTATATTTCACAGCGGGTACTTCGATATGTATATCAATTCTATCCAATAAGGGACCGGAGATTTTTGCCATATATCTTTGAATCTGCATAGAGTTACAGGTACATTCTTTTGTTGGATCAGTTGAGTATCCACAGGGGCAAGGATTCATTGCAGCAGCAAGCATAAAGTTTGCGGGAAATTCAAGTGACATCTTCGAGCGGCTGATTGTTACCCTGTAATCTTCGAGCGGTTGGCGCATAACTTCCAGAACATTTTTTTTGAATTCAGGAAGCTCATCTAAAAAGAGAACCCCGTGATGAGCAAATGATACCTCGCCAGGTCGCGGAATAGAACCACCGCCGATTAATGCCGCGTCAGAAACAGTGTGATGAGGACTTCTGAATGGTCTCTCCGTAATCAACGCTTTTTCTCTCGGAATTATTCCGGCAATAGAATGAATTTTTGTTGTTTCGAGAGCCTCTTCAAAAGTAAGCGGCGGAAGTATTGTAGGAAGCCGTTTTGCCAACATGGTTTTTCCTGATCCGGGTGGTCCTATTAATATAATATTATGTCCACCGGCAGCAGCTATTTCCATTGCGCGTTTTACATTCTGCTGTCCTTTTACATCAGAAAAATCGAGATGGTATTTATTCACTTCCGAAAAAATTTCATCCCTGTCGGTGTGCACAGGATTGAATTGCTTCTCATCATTAAGAAATGCAACAACTTCAGAAAGATTAGCTAGTCCGTAAACATCAATGCCCTCAACAATTGATGCTTCCCAAACAGATTCCGGAGGTAGAATAATTTTTTTAATGCCCTGTTTTTTCGCTTCAACTGCAATCGGTAGCGCGCCTTTCACTTTACGCAATGTTCCGTCAAGCGAAAGTTCGCCCAGTAACAAAGTATCCTCAGTCTTTGAACCGCACACAATTTCATTAGCCGCCAGAATCCCAATGGATATTGGAAGATCGAAAGAGCTCCCCTCTTTCTTAATATCAGCCGGGGCAAGATTGATAGTAATTTTTTTTATGGGGAAATCGAAACCGCAGTTTTTTATGGCAGCTGTAACCCTTTCTTTACTTTCTTTAACAGCGTTATCAGGTAATCCCACAATTGTAAAACCGGGTATTTGTTTCTCGCAGTGAGTTTCAACTTCAACGAGATAAGCATCAATGCCGAATGTCGCGCTGGTGATGATTTTAGAAAGCAATATTGGAATCCTTAATAAAACGGGTTAGAATTGATATGAATTTAAGAATAAATCTTATTTAGTCAAAATCATTTTTCTTACTACGGATGCGGTCGGAGTTTTTGCTTCGAAGAAATAAATACCTGAAGGCAGGTTGCTTCCGTTAAAGTGGAATGAATGTTTTCCCTGGCCGAGTGAGCCTTCATGAAGCTTTTCAATTTTTTTCCCAACAATATCATAGACAAAAATTTCAACCTCATCCTGCTCAAGCATTTCAATTGTTATTTTCGTTTCAGGATTAAAAGGATTGGGAAAATTCTGTTCGAGATTAAATGTGAGGTGTTCCACTAAACCTATTTTAACTGTTGATGAATATACGCTCGATCCGCCCTTATTTATTTGCTTCAGTCGATATTGAACAACTTCCTTGTCGTCTTTCCGCGCATCTGAAAAATAATAAATTTTGTCAAGATCATCTTCAGCGATCATAGAATGGATAGGTTCAAATTCTTTTCCACCGAAAGATCTTTCAAGAATAAATTCTTTTGCCACGGGTAGTTCGCGCTGTTGCCATTCAACGGAATAAAAACCTCCGTAAATTATAACATTGAGTTCCGGGGCTTTTGAGAAAATCGGCGCATCAGAGTTTGTGTATGACAAATTATTTTCTTCAATCTGAATCTGAGTTGAAGAACGAAGATCATTTATTGACGAGTAATTATCGAAATCCAGACTTAAGTATAGTTTTGAACTGTCAGCTAAATAATTTTTATAATGTTTGTTCAGAAATGATATATCGAGATTATTTCCGAAATCCCACACCTTAAGTAAATCGATATATGAATTTTTCCCTTTAGAATTATTCATCAGCTGCAAAGATAAATCTTTGAGAAACTGCCTGTTGGTTAATGGTTTTTTCAAGCAGATTAAATCATTGGCAATAACAAGGAGATGTCTTTCATCATTTGACAGTTTGATTGAGTAATGTACCCATGAATTTTCGCTGATAAAAAAGTCCTGATAATATTCATCACCTTCTGATTCGTTCGAGATAAGAATGTTATTCTTATTAATCGTAAGATCAAGAATCGTCTCACGCAATGCATTGTTAACCAATTTAAAGAATGGTTTATCTCTATTACCCGTTTTTGCCCAAAACTCAATTAGAATATTTTCCTGCTCATCTTTGCTTTTAAAATCAATATTAAAGTATGACTGATGTTTCAGGACGAGAGCTTCGCCGGCTTTTGTCTGAGGTTCGTAAAACCTAATCGGTACAATGGGCAGCGGATTGTTTGCCGTAAGAAAATCGTAGGAAGAAAAAGTTCTTACGTGGTTATTAGGGTAAAAACATTCAAAACCAAAAGCGACTTTTGTATCATGGGAATTGTAAGCATTAAGTTTAAGAATAAGCTGATAAAAAACATCGTGGGTTAGTCCAAACTCATCCAGGTTGATCTCAACTCTGAAAGCTTTACCGTAGAAGTCATGGAAATCAGCTTCACGGAATTTCAAATTCTTTTTAATAAAATCATCAATATAGGTTATACTTTCAAGGCTGACTGACCTTTCGACAAGTAAATAGAAATGCATTTCGTTACATCTGCTGTCGGTAATTCTTGATATAACGGAAATTTCGAAAGATTTGTTTTTCGGAACATAATCAGGGTAATCCGCTTTAAATAAAAAGGGACGATCCTGACCAGACACAGAGAATAGAATTCCTGACAATATAAAAAAGAGAAAAATTTTCTTCATTCTACGAACCGTAAAATTAAAACTATAGGCCAAATCTCCGATTAGAAAAAATCTTATTTGAAATGCAAAATGAATATAACATATCGCCGACTTTCAATCAATGGAATAAACTAAATTTTACTTTAATGTTCATTTATTGATGAAATGAGCTTTTTGTCCGATCCAACAAAAAGAGTATGCGCTTTCTTAAGATTAAGTAGTCTGTTTGCTTCTTTTATGATATCCTCCCGTGTTACAGATTCTACTTCATTAATCGATTCCTCAACAGATTTTATTGTACCATAATATAACATCGAATTCCCAATTCTCATCATTCTGTTGGTAGTTCCTTCAAGACTCATTAATAGGTTTCCTTTAATTGATTCTTTTGCGCGATTGAGTTCCACAAAGGTTACCTTTTTTTCCTTAATTTTCTCAAGTTCGCGTTTAATCAGTTTCATGCTTTTGGGAACCTGGTTATCTGCCGTTGAAAAATACGCACCTAAGGTTGAAACATTCTGGAAGGAATTCAGAAAAGTGTTGATTTGATAGGCTATACCGTTCTTCTCACGCAGTTCCTGAAACAAGCGGCTGCTACTTCCCTCACCTAAAATGTGAGAAATTAGTCCGGCGGTAATTCTTCTTTTACTGTCAAAACCGGGTGCTTGAACGCCGATCAATATATGCGTTTGTTGAATATCTTTTTCAATAAATATCGGATCATTAGTACAAAAAGGAATTTTGGGCAGCGATCTTTTTTTCACTCTCTCGGATGGAATAATATATTTTTCCGCATATCTTACAATTTCATCATGCTTAACATAACCTGACGCTACGATGTAAAGGTTCTCATTTCTGTAATTTGAGTGAACAAACTTTTTCAATTGCGATTGCCTGAATGAACGAATATTTTTCTCGGTGCCGATAATCGGTAATTCGAACGGATGCCCTTTGAAGATACTTGACTCGAACTTATCGAAAATTAATTCTTCCGGCGTATCTTCAATATCGTATAGTTCATCAATAATGACGCCGGCTTCGTTGTAAATATCTTTTTCATCAAACTTAGGATTCTGAACCATATCGGCAATTACTTCAAAAGTTTTATGTAAATGCTGACTCAACCCGCGTCCGTAAAAACAAGTATGTTCTTTGGATGTGAAGGCATTAAGATAACCGCCAAGAGATTCAACATCATCCGATATTTTTTTCGCAGTACGTTTTTTTGTTCCTTTGAAGACCATGTGTTCAATGAAGTGAGTGATACCGTTATTCGTTTTATTTTCAAACACGGATCCGACATTGAACCAAAATCCCAGGGAGAATGATTTTACATACGGAATGAATTCGGTTATGACTCTAACGCCATTATTCAGTTCTGTTATTCTACAGTTTTCAACAATCATCGTATACTTTCTTAAAATAGGGGTCAAATATAGAGATACGCCGGAAGGGAATCAATAGACTTCTGAGTTTACATATCTGGTTAAAAATTATCTCTATATCAGGGAGCATTGAGAATTACTATAATATCGATTACCGAACCTGGTTCAACACTCACAGAAGTTGTGTCTGCAGCATAGCTGGTATGTGTAGTAATGACCTGATATTCACCAACGTTTATATTATCTATTGAGAATTTACCACTCCGATCTGAAAACGCATTTTTTGTCGAAGGCTGGGTTCTTATCGTCGCTCCGTAAATTTCGTAACCTTGAAATTGCTTTACCGTACCTCTGATGGAACCTGTCGTTGGCATCATGTTGATATCGGCAATAGTTTCCCGCCCTGCCTGAACGAGAATGCTCACACTCTGTGTCGTGAAACCTAATCTGGAGACATTAAGTGTGTAGGCACCTGCTACAACATTTGTGATTTTAAAATAACCGGTCGAATCAGTGTTTAGCACACTGGTCGTAGGTGTGGTAGAAATTGAAGCTTGTTTAATAGGATCTCCGGTAACCGAATTATAAATGTGTCCGCTTATAATTCCTGTTGTTACAGCAGTTGAGGTATCTTTCAGGTTCATGAAAATATTTGCGGTTGTCGTATCACCCAAAGTAACGCTAACTGTTACTGAAGTTGAATCATAATAATTCTTTTTGGCTTTTACGGTATATCTGCCCGCTGCTAAGTCCGTTATATAAAACTCACCCTGAGAATTAGTGATAATTGAACCTGTAACTGGATTTGTGGTAATATTAACCTGGGACAATGGCGCGTTGCTGTCGGCATCTCTGACAATGCCTAATATGGAACCGACTCCGGGGTCTTCGTCTGGTATGGGTTCAACATTCGGATCAAGGCGTAATACGAAGTTTGCGAATGCAGTGTCGCCATGCGATAAACTTACATTCGCGGTTACTGAAATAAATCCTAATTTTTGCGCGGTAACACGATATAAGCCGCTATCAACATTCAAAATCATATAGTTTCCGAAAGCATCGGTTGTAACAAAACTTGTAGCCGGATCGGTAGAAATATTTACGTTCTGCACGGGCTCTTCGTTACCTTGTTGAATCACTTTGCCAATTATGTATCCATCCAGGATGATTTCGGGCTCAACGGGAGATTCTTCCTTGCAGGAAATAAATACCACACTCATTATTGATATTGCAGCAAAAATTATTTTCAGTTTGTTATTCATTAAAGCCTTATCGGGTTATTTTCATATTTTCATAACATACTATCGAAAAAGAATAACGAAAACTTTATAGCAGATTACTTAGTAAAGAAAATGATATCATTCATTTTGAAAACAGGAAAATCACCTTTTTAATATCAGTATAATCGTTTGACCAGGTTTGTTCTTTTTGAAGATTACAGAGTGGCGGTTTTTTTGAACGATTTATCTGTGCGTTAGTATTCGCAGGATATGAGTACATGAATTCTTAAGATTATAAAAAAAGACCCGGTATTATTGTAACACCGGGTCATAATTTTAGTCAATGATCGTAAGATTATATTTTTCGATGTAAACCTTAAGAAAATCTCCGATAGCTTTATATGCTTTTTCAAGTACTTCTTCCTGAGGAAGGAAAACAGCTCTGAAATGCTGAGTGCCCGGCACCTGACCGAAACCTGAACCGGGAACAACAACAACGCCGGTATTTTTTATGAGCTCAGAAACAAAATGAGAATCGTCTTTATTAATATGCAATCTCGGGAAGGCATAAAAAGATCCTTCTGGTTTCACGCAGGAAATACCAGGGAATGAATTAAGCATTTCAACGGTAATATCACGCCTGCGATGTAACTTGACCATTGCCTCAGCAAGATTCTCCTGTGAACCTTCCAAAGCAGGTTCAATTCCGTATTGTTCAGGATGATTAGCTGATAATCTTGCCCGGAGAATTTTATTAATAGCTTCGATGTAATCTTTGATCTGTTCTTTTTTACCGCTGACAATTCCCCATCCAATTCTGAAACCGGGAACCATATAATTTTTAGAAAGGCCTCCGAAAGTAATAACCGGCGCATCAGGATTTAACGATGCAATTGAGATATGTTTCTGTTCGTCATACATCAGTTTATCATAAATTTCATCTGCAAAAATCATGATGTTTTTTTCAAGCGCCAGGTCGATTAGCTGCTGCAAAGTTTGTGTCTTGCAGTTTGAACCGGTCGGATTGTTAGGATTAATAATTATAATAGCTTTCGTTTTCTCGTTGATTTTACTTTTGATATCCTCAATATCCGGCTGCCAGCCGTTTTTTTCATCAAGATAATAGGGATTCTCGATAGCCTGAAGTTTTGCAGCAACCGCCGTGTAAAGCGGGTAACCGGGCGAAGGAGTCAGTACGTTTTCACCATCTTCAACTAATGCGCTCAGGCAAATTTCAATTGCTTCACTGGCACCTGTTGTGATAAAAATATCCTGAATATTTGATATTCCTTTCCGACCGGCTTCTTTTTCAACGGCCTGAATTGCAGATTTGATTCCCGACGAAGGGGCATAACCATTATTATTTTCGAGCATCGCTTTATAAGTCGCTTCAACAAGATGACGCGGCGGAGCGAAATCGTACTTATTCGGATCACCGATATTCAGGTATAACATTTCTTTTCCGCTCTTTGCTGTTTCATCGGCTAAAAGAAGTATATCTCTGACAGCATACCTGATATTTTCCGTCCGAATGGCAGGTTTGATTTTCATAAATGACATTTATTACTCCGTATTTCTTAATATTATTTTACGGAAAAATAAATCTTCTTTTACTCAGAAAAAAATGAATTATACCCAGCCACGGATGTTGCAAACTTCGGCAACCCTGGCAACACCGACAACCATGGCGGCCAATCGCGGATGCACATTTTTTTCTTCCATTGTTTCCTTAACCGTCTGGTATGCCGCGGTAAGTTTTTTATCGAGTTGTCTATGTACTTTTTTCTCGCTCCAGAAATAAGAATAACTATCCTGTACCATTTCAAAATAAGACACTATTACTCCTCCGGCGCTTGCAAGAATATCAGGAATAACATGAATTCCTCTTTTGAATAATATTTTATCAGCTTCAGGAGTTGTTGGTCCGTTAGCCAGTTCACAAATAATCCGCGCTTTAATCTTTTCGGCATTTTCACTTGTTATTGCATTCTCGAGAGCGGCGGGATATAAAACTTCAACATCAAGCAAGAGCAAGTCTTCGTGAGGAATTGTTTTGGAGCCGGGAAAATTAATAACACTCCCGGTTTTTAATTTATGCTGAACAAGTTCCACAGGATCAAATCCGTCAGGATAATAAATTGCGCCCCGCGAGTCGCTGACTGCCACCAATTTTCCCCCAAGAATTTCCTTGTGAAGAAGAGCGGTTCGTTGTCCAGCATTTCCAAAACCCTGAATAGCAAATGATTTTGTTGGATCAAGTCCATGAAATTTACAAGCTTCACGGACAACAATTACGCCGCCACGAGCAGTTGCATCTCTTCTTCCTTCAGTTCCTCCAACAACCGACGGTTTATCAGTCATAACTCCCGGTTGATGTTTATTTACAAATTTTTCGTATTCATCCATCATCCACGCCATAGTTTGCGGTGTTGTGTAAACATCGGTCGCGGGCACATCTTTTTGCGGACCGATAAATGGAGCGAGAGCCTGTATGTAAGCTCTGCTTAATCTTTCAAGTTCCGGTTGCGATAATTTTTTCGGATCGCAGCAAATTCCTCCTTTAGCTCCGCCGAGCGGAAGATCAACAACAGCGGTTTTCCAGGTCATCCATGAAGCAAGCGCGCGGATAACATCATCTGTTTCATCAGGGTGAAATCTTATTCCTCCCTTTGCAGGTCCGCGGGCATAATTATGCTGAATCCTCCAGGCATGGAAAAATCCCGGAGAACCATTATCCATTTTTATGGTTATTGTAAACTTAAATTCGCGCTGAGGCCATTTTAATAACTCAATTGTTGTTTCATCAAGGCTGAGCAATTTTGCCGCTTCTTCAACTTGTTGCTGAGCTACTCTGAACGAATTGTAGGATTCCATCATTTACCCTCAGACTTTTTGTTATTGTTATCATTTTTTACTTTGGCGGGAACAGTAAGCACAATCCTGTACCAGCAATGTTTACACATAACAGCCCGATCAACACTAAGCAGCACCTGCTGCCAGGGGCTCAATCTTTCGCCGCAATGCGGGCATAATTCAATTTTGTCACTTTTTACTTCTTCAACATTTTCATGCATTTTCCACCTCCGGTTTCAGGATGATTCCTTTCTTTTCCTGTCCGTCCATCTGAATTGTGAGAGGTTTGTCGAATCTGAGAAGCCGCGTGTACGTTAACTCCTTGAGTGGTTTTTGATTTTTAAGCCAATCCCAGTTTATAAATCCTTCCTGTTTATGTGAGTTGACTGTGAAATAACCAATCATCAAAGAAGTTAAATTCTGGAAGAAGTGTGTTCCCTGCGAAGGCGTAACAGCCATATCCTTGAAATCAGATTCGATAATCGCACGGGCGCCGGCAATATTTTCCCACCTTATCGGTATCCCGAGCCAGGGGTCAAGTGTGCCCCATCTTCCCACTCCGATTAATAAATATTGTCTTCCTTCGGATTGAAGCTGAGCGTTTAAGATGCTAACTTCACGCGCAACTTCCCTGCTTTTTCCTCTTTCAAATTTATGATAATCGACAAAAATAATGTCTTTAATATCCTCGATATTTCCATGTCCGAGAACATGCTCACTTTTGCAAATCATATCCTCGGTTCTATATTTTTCGAAATCGTATTCAGTATTATCTTTGTTAATTAATATCGGACGAACCTGTAGCAAACCGAATTCTTTTATATCATGCTGATCTTTTCCCATGTTAACGGCAAACTCAATTTCAACATGTGTTCCCATTCCCCATGCGCCCATGTCAAGTAATAATTCGAGAATTTCAGCAAGAGGAAATATTTTTTTTCGTAAGACCGGACCGAAGGTTATTACTTTTGGACCCGGTCGTGTTGATTCGTCATAAATCGCATCGTTATCAGGCGAATAAGTTGACCCGCTGTAAAATAACGTTCCGTCTTTTTCAGCATAATTAATATCAAATTCTTTTACCAGTTTATCACAAGTAGCGTTTCCGAAATCGCAGGGCGCGTCAAGCTGCAAGGCATAAAACTTTTTCTGACTGTTATTCAGCGTTTCCTTAACGGATGAAAACTGTAAAATATCCGTCGGGTAACGGGGACAGAATCTCACAGATTCACCTCCCTCGACAACAATTTTGCCCAAGCCGAGAGCAACGTTCACAATTCCATCGTCGGATGATTGAGGGGGATGAGGATAAAAATTATATGACTTTCCAACTCCCGAATAATCCGGATAAAACCTGTTATCGTGAGCGCGTCCGACCATTTTCTGAATAATGACAGCCATTTTCTCTTCTTCAAGATTGTAGGAAGTAACCTTGATATATTCTTTTGAGCATCTGTAAAAAGTTGAAGCATAAACTCTTTTGATTGCCGTGAGCAATTCATTAAGCCGCGCCATGTGGTTCGTGTGTTTATTGGGTATCATGTATGTTTCATAAATGCCGGCAAACGGGTGATATTGAGAATCTTCCAGCAAACTAGAAGATCTCACCGCTAACGGAATACGGATAAGTTCGAGAAAAGCCGCCAGCTCGCCAATTATTTCGGTGGGAAATTTATCCGCCTGAAGAAAACGTTCTGTTATCTCTTCATCATCCATGCAGGTCATGGCAAATTCCCTGAGATTATTTTCTTTCAGGAATTGATCAAAAACATCAGTACCGATAACCACGGCAGCCGGTACGTGAATTTTTACATTGCTGAATCTTTCTCTCACTCCGTAATCATTTATAATTGTATTTACAAAACCCAAACCACGTGCTTTTCCGCCTAACGAGCCGCCGCCGATTCTTGCGATACTATTTTCCTCATCAAATAAATCTTTATCAAAATCGGCAATAATTCCCCGTTGTCTTAAAGCTCGGTATTTTTTCAGAGAACTTATTAAATCTTTTCTCATAGAGGCGATATTCGGAAAATCACTGATTTTTCTCGGTCGCAGTTTATGCGCCAGCCAGAATTCCGTTCTGGCTTTCAACCAATTTGAAAAGTGATTTCTTTCGGCATGAAATCTTATGCTTTCATCAGGCACAAGCGTTAATTGCTCCTCCAGTGACTTTAAGTCGTTTGCCCTTCCAACTTCAAGTCCGTTATCATCTCTGAAAATAAAATCGCCGAAACTGAAATATTGATACATAAACTGGCGAAGGTCTTTGAAAAATCTTGGAGAATCTTTCACAATAAAAGCACCGCCTACTTTATAGGAAGGATTTTCGTTAAGCGGATTATCCGAAAGCAGAAGTACAGGTATATCAGGCATTTCGCTTTTAACTTTTTTTGTAAATTTTAACCCGGCTTCGGGATCAGGAAATCCTTTCTGAGGAAAATCAATATCAGAAATAATTCCAAGAATATTGTCTTTATACTTTCGATAATATTCTTTCGCCTCTTCATATGTTGAGCAGAGAATTATTTTCGGTCGGGCTCGCATACGCAATAATTTATGAGTCAGATTGATTCCTTCTGAAATCAGTCTTCGCGATTGATTGATAATCTCGAAATACAGAATCGGTAAAAAATAAGAGTAATATTTTATATTATCTTCAATGAGTAAAATGTTGTGAACGCCGACCATGTTTGTATCATGATCGATGTTCATTTTGTCTTCAAGATATTTTATTATCGCGATGATAATTCTGAAATCGCCCTGCCATACAAATATTTTCGTAAACATTGAAATGTCATGATGAACAAGAAGGTATTGTAATTCCTTATTGTCGTGAGCAAGAAGTATGATGGGAATTTCAATGCCTGCTTCCTTTGCCATTTTGCCGAATTGAACGACATACATGTCTTCGAGATGCAGGGTAACAATAATGAGGTCAAACCGGCTTTCTTCTTTTGCCAAACGGATTGCATCGCGGCCGTTGGATACACGTGTAAGTTCAGGAGAATTACTAAGATTCAATCCCTGATATTCGTTGCGGAGTAATTCATAAAGCCGCCCGTCTTCTTCGAAGAGATAAAGATCATACAATCCCGAAACAAGCAAAATATCCTTTATGCGATGATGCATAAGGTTCTGAAATCCCTGGAAACGATTACCGTAACCATGTT
>CAZEXO010000006.1:1084-29010 GCA_964516545.1 uncultured Melioribacteraceae bacterium | reverse complement strand
GCTGTCTCTGCTTGCTGTCATATTATTTTTCTTTTTATTCAGGAAATATTAAGTGAGATAAATCAGTCGGAGAAAGTATACAAAAATTTTTTGAAAAAGAACCGGCAAATTCATTTTATCAATTTACGTTCATGTAGTGTTTACAACCTCTCATCCACAACCTTACAAACAAAAAGAGGCGAATCAATTCGCCCCTTTTTTATTCAACGAACTTAAATAAAGAAATTATACAACGCCCTGATCCATCATAGCATCGGCAACTTTTAAGAATCCGGCAATATTAGCGCCGTTAACATAGTTACCCGGAGTTCCGAATCTCTCGGCTGTTTCCGAACATGCTCTGTGAATATCTTTCATTATTCTGTGAAGTTTATCGTCAACTTCTTCACGCGACCAACTGTAGCGCATACTGTTCTGTGACATTTCCAAACCGGATGTAGATACGCCACCTGCATTAGCAGCTTTACCCGGTCCGTATAATATTTTTTCGTCAACAAATAATTCAACACCTTCGGGAGTCGTTGGCATATTAGCGCCTTCACTTACGAGATAAACGCCGTTCTTCAAAAGATTTTTCGCGTCTTTAAAATTAATTTCATTCTGAGTAGCTGATGGAAACGCGCATTGAGCTTTATGATCCCAAAGTGGATTATAATCCAGTGTATCATCAACGGGTGTGTAAATTGCGTTTGGGTATTGTTCGGTGTACTCTTTAATTCTTCCGCGACGTATATTTTTCAGCTCCATAACATAAGCAAGTTTTTCGCGGTCGATTCCCTCTTCGTCGTAAATATAACCTGAAGAATCGGAAAGAGTAACCGGTTTAGCGCCAAGCTGTAACAATTTTTCAACAGTATACTGAGCAACATTACCCGAACCGGAAACGAGACAGGTTTTTCCTTCGTATGTTTGTCCGCGTGTGGCGAGCATCTCAGCGCCGAAATAAACAGCGCCGTAACCTGTAGCTTCAGGACGAATGAGAGAACCGCCCCAGGTTAATCCTTTTCCCGTAAGAACTCCGGTGAATTCATTTCTTAATTTTTTATACATGCCGAACAGATAACCGATTTCACGTCCGCCCACACCGATATCGCCTGCAGGTACGTCAGTGTCGGGACCGATATGACGGAATAATTCCAGCATAAATGAATGACAGAAACGCATGATTTTTAAGTCTGATTTTCCTTTAGGATCGAAATCGGAGCCACCCTTTCCGCCGCCCATGGGTAAAGTTGTTAACGAGTTTTTAAATACTTGTTCGAAAGCCAGAAACTTCAGAATGCCCTGGTTAACCGAAGGGTGAAAACGAAGTCCGCCTTTGTAAGGACCGATTGCGCTGTTCATTTCGATGCGGTATCCGCGGTTTACATGAATCTCGCCCTGTTCATCAACCCAGGGAACCCTGAAAGTGATAATTCGTTCAGGTTCAATTATGCGTTCGAGAATTTTAGCAGCACGGTACTCAGGATGTCGTTCAAGTACAATATCCAATGATTCGGCTACTTCCTGAACTGCCTGATAAAATTCCGGTTCCGACGGATTTTTTGCTTTAACTTCAGCCATCAGATCGTTAACGTATTGTGACATTTACCCTCCGGTGAAAAAGATTAAATAATGTTATGTATCAATATAATTTTTTCGATGTATTTATAACTGTGGGTCAGATACACTAAAACACCGGGAGTAAAAATAATTTTTTAAGCGGGCGATAAAAACAACAGAAGTTATGATTTTGGTGTAACAGAAATTGTTACAGAAAAAGGATAACAAAACGCACGTTCTAAAAAAAGGTAATTATTGTCTAGTTAACTATTTCTTCCCAAAGATCTCGGACATTTTTTGGCATTACATCTTTTTTTTCAAAAAATGACAAAACAAACGATTCCTCTTTTTTTTCGAAATACAAGAATTCAATCTTATTTATAGCATTATTATCTCGTATTATATTAAAAATATGAGAATCATTATTTGGTGATAGTCCTATAAAACAAACAACGCCTTCAATTTCTTTTAGCTTATTGAAAGCGTAATCCACAGTAAATTTCAATTCTGGTTTTGCAATCTTTAATTCAATTGCTTCTGTCAAATTTCGTATTATCGGATTGTCAAGATTCTTCAGTCTATCAAATTCTTGTTTTATTTCCGGTTTCTTTTGAATTCCTTCCGCAAATTTCTCAAGTGCAATATTAGTATTTTCAAGAGCTTCACAACTGAATTTTTTTAGAGCACCTGAACTTCCTGTCAAAGCTGTAGAAAACAGATGTTCATATCCTTTTATTGCTGGTGTGGTATTAACTGGTCTATCGGAGAGTTGGTTTCTGTAACTATTGGGATCATAAACATTATCTAAGACATGAAACGCTCCATGCAGATATAAAATCTCTTTTTCAATTCCCTTTTCAATATTTCTATCGTAATTGGTTGTGAAAATAATATCAAACGTATTTAGAAATTGTTTAAAACCATTTGAGTATTTTTTATAAATCTGATTTATTTCACCGTTATTATAAATCGAATCTAAGAAAAGTCTTCGCATTATTTCTTTCGCATAGTATCTCGTAGAATTAATAATTTTATTTTTTCTACAGTGCAATTCATTCATAAGAAAAAAATCTTCAAATCCAATGTGGTATATTTTGGCGGTTTTTGTATATTTTTTTTTGAAACAATTTAACTCTGTTTTTTCATCCTCAGTTATTGCCTGAACATCATATTCTCCATTCAGAAATTTAGGTAGCATATTAAAAAGCATCCTAATCCAATCGCCAATTTCTGCACCATAAACTTCCTTCGAATAATCACCCTTCTTCAGTTTGAATATCGCTCGTTCAATTATACGTCTATTTGTATAATCACGTCCACCAAATTGAATATTTACTCCATTTCCGATTATAATATTTTTCATTAAGCTTGCTAATTCTTTATTCTAGTTATTTGTATTTTACATCGTTCTATTTGAATTTAGAACAGACTTCAATTCCACCTTAACCTTCGAAGCGAAGAACTCATTTCATATTCGTAACCTTGAAGGTTTCGCAATACTTTATTCCAACAATTTATTTTTCAGAGCGTACTGCGTCAGTTCAACATCATTTGTTCTTTGAATAATCTTTAAATTTTCTTATCACTTTATCAAAGTCTGATTCGAATTCCGCGTCCTGCTTTACTCTGAATTTTTTATATTCACCTTCAGCTAATTTTTTAGCAATTTCGTTTGTTATTGTTCCGGTATTTTTCAATACTGAATAGTCATTGAATTTTAAAAATGCATCCAGTTTTTCCGCCCAGTCTTTCATCTTCATAGGAATTTTCCGGGTTGCCTGATTCTCCGCATAATCAAGATACATACTCACAACTCTGTTTAATTCCTTAATTTCTTTTTCATTCAGATAATTTTTTGCAATGGATGCATCTGATTTCAGAATTTTCCCGGAAGGTGAATTTTTCCATGAAGTTAATCCCATGTTCGGCAGTTCTGCCTTTGCTCTGCTTGAAATAATTTCTGCTGCTGTTTGTTTTGTAATAGCCCAATGTAATTTATTTTGAACTGTCTGATAAAAAAGATGAGTTATATCTGCCTTGGGGTTATAATCAATACTGCACTCTGCATAAATATCGGTGATCTTCTGATAAAAGCGGCGTTCACTCGCTCGGATTTCCCGAATGCGCTCAAGTAGTTCATCAAAATAATCTTTGCCGAAAAGTTTTTTACCCTGCTTCAGGCGTTCATCATCTAAAACAAATCCCTTGATGATGAACTCTTTAAGAGTTTTTGTTGCCCAAATTCTAAATTGTGTTGCCTGATGCGAATTTACACGATAGCCAACGGAAATTATTGCATCCAAATTATAGAAGTTTGTAAGATATTTTTTATTATCAGAGGCAGTTATTCGAATTTTTCGAATAACTGAAATTTCATCTAACTCTCCCGTTTTAAATATCTCTTTCAGATGATAATTAATCGTATTGGTCTCAATTCCAAAAAGTTCACCCATACCTTTTTGTGTCAACCATACGGTTTCGTCCTGAAGAACCACTTCCACCTTTACATCGCCGGTTGAAGAAGTGTACAAGATTATTTCTGAATTATTCATAATTCTTATTCTCCCCGCTCAAAAACTTTTAGAATTACCGGATACACTGAACAAGGATCCGAATAAATTACTTATTCCAGCAATTTATTTTTCAGAGCATACTGTGTAAGTTCAACATTGGATTTTAATTTCATCTTGTCGAAAATTCTGTTGCGGTAACTGTAGACTGTGTTGATGGAAAGTGA
This sequence comes from uncultured Melioribacteraceae bacterium, assembly GCA_964516545.1. Lineage (GTDB taxonomy): Bacteria > Bacteroidota > Ignavibacteria > Ignavibacteriales > Melioribacteraceae > JAHISV01. Next base: position 24,731 of record CAZEXO010000006.1, on the reverse strand, counting down.
GAGTTCGTTTGCGATTTCATCCGCGCTTTTTCCTGAAGCAATTTTGCACATCACCTCAAATTCCCTGTCGGATAAATTCTCATGCGGAAGATTTCCTTTTCCTCCCTCAAGATTATTCACAAGACTTTCAGCAAGCGACTGACTGATATATTTTTTCCCGCCGACAATTTTCCTGATAGCATTTACAAGTTCTTCAGGTGCGCTTATTTTGCGAAGATAACCCGCAGCGCCTGCTTTCATCGCGCGTATACCGTGTTCTTCTTCGTCATACATACTCAGAATGAGCACGGGAATTTGAGGATATTGTATTTTCAAATCCTTGAGAGCTTCAAGTCCTGATTTGCCGGGCATATTAATATCCAGCACAATAATATCGCAGGAAATTTTTCTCAGGATTTCAAACAATGCTTCGCTATTCTCCGCTTCGCCAACAACGTTGATATCTTTTTCTTCTGTGATAATTTGCTTGAGTCCTTCTCTCACAATCGCATGGTCGTCTGCGATAATTATTTTCACCATATCAGTTCCCTGTTATCTTTTTTCGGTACGCGGAGTTTTACGATTGTTCCTTCACCCGGAGTTCCGGTAATATCGATTTCACCCTTGAAAATATTGGCTCGTTCGCGCATGCCGCGCAACCCGAATGAACTGCCGTGATTAATTTTCTCGGTTGGAATTCCGACTCCGTTATCGCGCACTTCAAGCAGAAGATCGTTACCTCTGACAAGAAATTCTATTTCAACCGAAGTGGCTTTTGAATGCCGGGCGATGTTGGTTAATGTTTCCTGAAAAATGCGATAGATTGCCGTCGCCTTTTGTTGTTGAATTACCAATTCATCTTTATAAACTGAGCATGAGCATTTTATATTTGTGTCTTTCTCAAACTTTTTCGTCTGCCATTCTATCGCGGCGGTGAGTCCGAGATTATCAAGAATTTCAGGACGAAGCTGTGAACATATTCTCTGAACGGAATCTATTCCCTGAACGATTGTTTTTTCAGCCTCATTAATTTTTTCTTTTACCTTAACCTGTTTGGCAGTTAATTTTTTCGAGGCGAGTGAAAGTTGTATTTTGAGAACGGTCAGCACCTGCCCAAGTTCATCGTGAATTTCGCGGGCAATTTTTTTTCTTTCTTCCTCTCTCACTTTTTCCTGATGAAGAGCAAAGTTTCGCTGCATCGTTTCATAACGCGCTTCTTCAATTTCTTTATTTTTCTCTTTCGAAATATCCTTCACTATTGTTAGCATAACTTCTTCAATGTTCGAAGTGCGAAGTCTGCGGTTTGAAAATTCAAAAAAAACTTTGTCGCCGTTCCATAAAATCAATTCCTGTCTGAAATGACGAAAAATTTGATAAAGCAAAAAATTCCTGTTGTAATCATTAAGCATTTTGAAACGGAAGTTAGGTTGATAATTATCAGCGAAAGAACTTCCGATTATTTGTTCGGGGCGACGGGAAATCATTTTACAATATGTATCGTTAGCAAGAAGAATTTTTCCTTCTTTGTTCGTGACGTAAATTCCGTCGGGAATTGTGTCCCAAAGAAGTTTCATAAAATCGTTAGCGAAAATATCTTTGATATAATCTTCGAAGCCGGTCATATTTTCCAAATAAAACTCTGCAAAGTTAGCAATTTTGATATTTAATTGAAATGAGCGAACATAAAGCACATTTTCTCTGAAACAAATATTCACAAAAGCTAAGATTATGAAATTTTTCTTAATTACATTCAAACCCGATGAATCATGAAATTGTAGAAAATTTTTTAAAACATTATTTTGTTGTAGCATATAAAATGATATTTCCAGCCGGCGTTCCTGAATTCGGCAAAAGTAAATGTGTTCGTTTAATAAAAAGGTGTGAGAATGCAAAATTCTATCAGCAGCGTGAATGAAACAAAGTCATGGAAAAAACTTGAGAAAATTAGTAAACAATTAAAGCCCGACTTAAAAGAATGGTTTTCAAAGAATTCCAAGAGAGCGAAGGAGTTTTCGCTAACGACTGAAAAGATGACTTTTGATTTTTCGCGTCAAATTATTACAGAAGAAATTTTGGGAACCTTGTTAGAATTAGCTGATGAAACGGGTGTGAAAGTAAAAATTGAAAAAATGTTTTCAGGTGAAAAAATTAATGTTACCGAACAACGCGCGGTTCTTCATACGGCATTGCGCAATTTATCATCAAATCCCGTATTTGTTGACGGACATGACGTTATGCCTGAAATCAGAAAAGTTCTTGATAGAATAAAAGAGTTTTCGAACCGTGTGATAAATGGCGAGTGGCTTGGTATCAATGGAAACAAAATAAAAAATATTATCTCCGTCGGGATAGGGGGATCGTATTTAGGTCCGGAGTATCTTGCAGAAGTCTCGAAAGCCTTCGCTGTCAAAGATATGAATCTTTACTTTATAGCTAATGTTGATCCGACCGACTTTGTTAGAAAGACGCAAAATTTGAATCCGGCTGAAACACTAATAATAATTGTCTCAAAAACATTTACGACAGCCGAAACAATGGCTAACGCGCGAGCGGTGAAAAAATGGATGAACGATTCACTCGGTAATAATCCAGAAGTAATAAAAAAACATTTTGTTGCGGTATCGACTGCTAAGGAAAAAGTAATCGAGTTCGGAATCGATCCTGAAAACATGTTCGGATTTTGGGATTGGGTCGGCGGGCGGTTCAGCTCTACTTCTGCGGTTGGAGGAGTACCGTTGTCACTTTATCTCGGTTATGAAAATTTCGGGGAAATTCTAAAAGGCGCTTTTTGGATGGACGAACATTTTCGCAGTCAACCATTTGAAAAAAACATTGCCGTGTTAGCGGGACTAATCGATATCTGGAACATTAATTTTATGGGATACAATACAAGAGCGATTGTGCCTTACAGTCAGGCGTGGCATAAATACGCGGCTCACTGTCAACAGACGGAAATGGAAAGTAATGGAAAAACCGTTGATCTCAGGGGGCGTGAAGTGAATTTTGAAACCGGCGAAATCATATTCGGCGAACCGGGTACGAATAGTCAACATTCATATTTTCAACTGCTGCATCAGGGAACGAGTATCGTACCAATGGATTTTATCGGATTTATTAAACCGCAATATCAAGTAAAAAGTGAGGAAGAAATTTCTCTTCACGAAGAATTAATGACGAACTTTTTTGCCCAGCCAGACGCGTTGGCGTTTGGAAAATCCAGCGAGCTTCCACACAAAATATTTTCAGGCAACAGACCATCAAACGTATTTTTACTAAAGGAGCAGAACCCTTTTAACGCGGGGGTTATGCTCTCATTACTCGAACATCGTACTGCTGTTAAAGGATTTATCTGGGGAATAAACAGCTTTGACCAGTTCGGAGTTGAACTCGGAAAAGAGCTGGGAATCAATATCCGGAACAGGATGAAACTTTATAAAAAAGACAAAAATGATGTGAAGGTTTTTGAAGGATTGAATTCTTCAACAACGAAACTGTTGAAAGACTTTCTTGAAAACAGATAAATTATTTTGTGTTTCTCTGTGACTTTTTGTGTAGTTCTCTTTGAATAATTTTCACGGCGGACTTCAGAGAATGCTCAGGGCTCCACTGAGTAAAAATTTTAATGATCTTATTTTGTGAATGGTATTTGATATGGTTTTTATTCATTTGGTTTGAGGATAATTCCTTTATTCCTCTGACCGTTTATTTTTATGGTGAAAGGATTTTGTGTCCGGATGTGTGTAGCAAAATTTTTCGATTCAACAATTTCCTGATTTCGTAACCATTCCCAGTCAACAAATTCATCCTGGCTTCCGTGTTTAATTGTAAAGTAGCCAATCCTGAATGAAGTGATGTTTTGGAAAAAGTGTGACCCCTGAGATGGTTCAACAGAAAAATCTCTGAATCCCGATTCAACAATTACAGCCGCGCCCGAAATCTGATCCCACGTAACAGGAATTCCAAGCCAGTGGTCAAGACTACCCCATCTTCCAACGCCGATAAGAATATACTGCTTCTTCTCCGCGATCATTTTTTCATTAATTTCTGCAATTTCTTTTGCGGCAATTTTACTTTTACCACGATCATAATTATCAATATCAATGAATACAACATCTTTCACATCATTGATTATTCCGTCGCCGAGCACCTGTTGACTCAGGCAGATTAATTTTGATCTGTCAACATTGTTCACTTCAAAATCTTCACGTTCGCGTGTAAGTACTAGTGGTCTCATTTGCAGCAGAGCAAATTCTTTTGGTTTACCTTTTCCCACTTTTGTATTTACGGCAAATTCAATTTCAACATGAGTTCCCATTCCCCATCTTCCGAGTTTCAGGAGGAGTCCGAGAATTTCTGGTAGAGGAAACATTTTATGTTTCAGTATTGGAGCGAAAGTAACAACTCTTGCGCCCTGACGTGAAATACCGTCGTAGACCATATCATTTTCCGACGAGTATGTTGAGCCGACATAAAAAAGAGTTTGATCTTTTTCGGCAATACTAAGGGGATAACTTTTCACGCATGATCTGGGAAAAGTTTCATCCATATGATTATGCTCATGTCCGGCTTCGAGAGCAAAAAATTTCTGCTGGGCATTCTTAATTGTCTCACGTGTTGAAAAAAACTGAAGGAGATGTTTCGGGTACTGAGGGCAGAATCTAACTGCATGCCCCCCTTCAACAACATAGCGACCCAAACCAAGAGCAACGATGGCAATACCATCTGCAGGCTTTTGCGGAGGAACCGGATAAAAATTATATGATTTGGCAACGCCGGCAAAATCAGGATAATAACGTTCGCCTCTTTTAGCGCCAACAAGTTTTTGAATAATAATTGCCATCTTTTCTTCTTCGAGGCGAGAAAAAGTAGAAGCATAAACACATTTTATCGAAACAATTAATTCTTCCAGGCGAATCTCGAGATTCTCATTTTCATTGGGAATCATATAAGTTTCATAAACGCCGGCAAACGGCTGAAACTGAGAATCTTCGAGCAGGCTTGATGAACGCACCGCGAGAGGTTCTTTGATCAGCGTGAGAAATTCTCTTAACCTTTCTTTAATTTCAGAGGGGAATTTCAGCGCCTCGCGAAATTTTTTAATAATCTTTGCATCGTCATCTTCCGAAACAGCAAATGAGAACAAATCATTTTCTTCAAGAAACTGGTCGAAAACATCCGTGGCGATTACAACCGCTGAAGGGACATAAACCTCGACATCTTCAAACTTGTCACGAATGCTGAAATTATTAATCACATTATTAACAAATCCTAGACCTCTTGCTTTTCCGCCAAGCGAGCCGCTGCCAATGCGGGCGAAACTGTTGTAAGGATCGAAATAATCCTTCCTAAAATCAGTGATAATACCGCGAAGTCTCATCTCCCGATAATTTTTTATTTCCTTTATCAAATCCTGTCTGAGTGCTTCGGGACTTTCAAAATCCGTTACACGTCCGGGGCGCAATCTGCTTGCAAGCCAAAATTCGGTTCTTGCTTTCAGCCAGTTAGAGAAATGATTTCTTTCAGCATGAAAAACAATTGATTCTTCGGGAACAATCCCCAACTGTTCCTGCAGTGTATTAAGATTAACAGCATTGCCTACAACTTTTCCGTCAGGTGTTCTGAAAACAAAATCACCGAATCCGAAATTATTGAGCATGAACCTTCTTAAATCATGAAGAAGTCTGGGGGATTTTTTATGTAAATACGATGCGCCGACTTCGTAAGCCTGAATGCGATGATCTTTACTGGATTGAAGCAGAATCGGTATATCATGAATTTCTTTTTTTACTTTCCTGGCAAATTTTAAACCGGCTTCGGGATCCAGCACACCGTTTACTTTAAATGTTACATCAGAAATAATCCCGAGTAAAAACTCTTTGTATTTTGTGTAATAAGACCAGGCTTCTTCATAAGTAGTGCATAATAAAATTTTAGGTCGCGCTCTCATTCGCAGGAATCGGTGTGTCATATTTACGCCGCCGGAAATCAGTCGTTGTGACTGATTAAATATCTCGGTATAAATAAGCGGCAAATAAGTTGAATAAAATTTTACATTATCTTCCAACAGAATAATTGACTGAACACCGGCATTTTTCGTGTCTTCTTCCACATTCAGTTTATCTTCAATATATTTTATAATACCGATAAGCAGCCGGTAATTTCCCTGCCAGATAAAAATTTTATCAAATACAGATGTATCGAAATTTGTTTCAATATCTTTGCGTTCTTTATTATCGTATGCAAGAAGAATTCTCGGAATTTCAATTTGTTCTTTTATCAACTCCCCGGCAAATTTAATAGGAGTCATATCTTCAACGTGGAAGGTGGTAATAATCAAGTCAAACCGGTTTCTGTCGTTTTTAATTAACTCGATTGCTTCTTCGCCTGTAGTTACATGAGTAAGTTCAGGGGCATGACTTAGATTCAGGGATTGGTACTCTTCACGTATCTGTTCGTATAACCGTCCGTCTTCTTCAAAAAGGTAATTATCATAAAGACTTGAAACAAGAAGTATATCTCTGATTTTGAACCGCATCAGATTCTGGAATTTTTTAATGCGGTTACCGAATACTTCTTCCATGCGTGTTTTAATTGTGAAATCAACCATGGACAAAAAAATAATACCGGTTACTTAAATAAGCAACCGGTATTAATAATATTATACCGAATAAATGTCAGACCAGACCCTGATCAAGCATTGCATTGGCGACTTTCAGGAATCCGGCGATGTTTGCGCCGTTAACATAGTTATGAGGTGTACCGAATCTTTCGGCGGTTTCATAACAAGTATTGTGAATTCTTATCATAATTTCGTGAAGTCGTTTATCAACTTCTTCGCGAGACCATTGCAGGCGCATACTATTTTGCGACATTTCCAATCCCGAAGTTGCAACACCGCCGGCGTTTGCTGCTTTCCCGGGAGCGAAAAGAATTTTTGATTCGCTGAATACTTTGTATCCTTCAATAGTTGTTGGCATGTTGGCTCCTTCACATACAGCCATACATCCGTTTTTTACCAATTCTTTTGCGTCTTCTTCATAAATTTCATTCTGCGTAGCGCATGGTAATGCAACATCAACTTTAACGCACCACGGTTTTTTACCTTTATGAAATTCTACTTTGAATTCATCAGCATAAGGTTTTACAATATCATTATTGCTTGCTCTTAACTTGAGCATATAATTAATTTTTTCACCGGAGATGCCGTCTTTATCATAAACAAATCCGTCAGGACCCGAAATGGTAACTACTTTAGCGCCCAGTTCGGTAGCTTTTTGAACAGCTCCCCAGGCAACATTGCCGAATCCTGATACGGCTACAGTTTTACCTTCCAGGGTTTCGCCTTTTGTTTTTAACATTTCTTCACAGAAATAAACATTACCAAAACCTGTAGCTTCGGGGCGCACAAGCGAACCTCCCCAGTTCAATCCTTTACCTGTAAGCACTCCGGTAAATTCATTTTTCAGACGTTTGTATTGACCGAATAAATAACCGATCTCTTTTCCACCCACGCCAATATCACCAGCAGGAACATCCGTATCCGGTCCAATATGGCGGAATAACTCCGTCATAAAACTTTGGCAGAATTTCATTATTTCTGCATCAGATTTTCCTTTAGGATTAAAGTCGGATCCGCCTTTACCACCGCCCATTGGCAAGGTTGTTAATGAATTTTTAAATACCTGTTCGAAGGCTAAAAATTTCAGAATTCCCAAATTAACAGAAGGGTGAAATCTCAAACCGCCTTTGTAAGGACCGATTGCGCTGTTCATTTCAATTCTGAAACCACGGTTGACCTGATATTCTCCCTGATCATCCAGCCAGGGAACGCGGAATATAATTACTCTTTCAGGTTCGATCATTCTTTCCAGAATTTTTGCCGAACGATATTCAGGATGTTTCTCTAAAACCACTTCGAGCGATTCCATTACTTCTTCAACAGCCTGATGAAATTCAGGTTCGCTCGGATTCTTAGCTTTTACTTCTTCAAGAATTTTTTTTGTATAGTCTGACATAACCCACCTAATTTTTATAAATTAGTTCATACACCATTAAGCTAAATAGACTACAAATATCGATGACATTGTAAATAAATGTCTGCGTTAAGATTTGACTGAGTATATAATATGTTTACAGATTTTAACTCATTGAACGAAATTTAATATACAATTCAAAAAATATTTTTCTATTTAGCGCAATTAACTTAGTGCTGTTTATTATTCAACGCAAGAAAAATCGAATATGAAAAAATGCGCCCGTAATTATTAGCACAACGATATAAGATTTAGAATGAAATTTAGGCGGCAGAAGTTCAACAACTAAAAAATTAACGTCCATAAAATGTAGTCGAGAATCAGGATCATAGCCGCGCCGAGCACAAAAGAACGGATTGTTGAGTTGCCCACACCTTCAGCGCCTCCCTCGGTTTTAAAACCAATGTGACAACCAAGCAAGGCTGTTACACCTCCGAATACCATTCCCTTAGCAAGTCCGAAACTAAAATCTGCCATCGTGAAAAATCTTTGAACAGAGTCGAAGAATACGTTGAACGAAACGTCGAGGAATAAATTCGAAATAAAGTAAGCGCCCGCGATGGCGATTACATCTGCAAAAACTATGAGAATCGGCATCATAATCACAGCGGCAAAAAAACGGGGCAGAGCCAAATAACGAATAGGTGAAATTCCCATTGATTCGAGAGCGTCAATTTGTTCAGTAACTTTCATCGACCCAAGTTCAGCGGCGATAGAAGCACCTACTCGCCCGGTAATAACAATTGCAGTCAGAACCGGACCAAGTTCAGTGATAATTGCGCGACTGGTAGCTGCCCCCAAAAATGACAGCGGCGCAATTCCCTTCAATTGATAAGCAGCTTGCCAGGCAGCAACTGCACCTGTGAAAGTAGCGATAATGATTACAAGAGGAAGTGAATTCACTCCAATATGTTCCATTTGATAAAGAACAAGTTTCCGACTTTTAAGAATGCTCGGAAAAAATTTCAATATTCGTAAAAACAAGAGACTAATTTGCCCGAATTCCTGAAAGAAGTTTATTGTTTTCCGGCCGGTATGTTGAAGGATGTTCATATAGTTGACGTCTTTTTTATTCGAAGAAATTCAGCATCTAATTTATCTTTTGGCCTTCCCGAAGCAAGCTTATTAATCAATAAATTCTCTTTGGAAATAATTGGAACTGATAGCCCTTCAACTTCAACAGTAGTTCTTTTTTTAAATGCTTCATCAAACTTCACACCATCGATTTCGGTAATAATATCAATTCGCCTCGGTACAACACCAATTTGAAAAACAACGCCTTTTTGCATAAAGTCTTTGCTTTCAAGATTATTTAAAGGAGCTCCGAATTCTTGAAGTGATTTCAACACTTTTTGCGAGTTGAGTTCAGTTGTATTTATCCAAAGATCAATATCTCCCGTGGCTCTGGGAAATCCATATACACCCATTGCGTAAGCTCCGACAACTAAAAACTCAACTTTGTTTTCCAGAAAAAGAGACAACATTTCTTTGTAGTCTTCGTTCAGCATCCTTCCCTCTTATAAAGGAATATTGATCTTTAGTAATTTCCCAAACCATAAGAAAAAGTTTACTTTTATCGGTATTCACAAACTCAAAATCTTCATCATCGTGCAAGAGCTTTTTTTCTATTTTAAGATTCTTCTTTTTCATTTGCTCTGGAAAATTGTTGATTAAAAATACATAAAATATCTGTGCAAAACTATTGTACTGAAATTGGTCTGACTTGATGAGTCATTTCAATACATTGAATGGAATGTCAGAAAGAAATTATTCTTCCTCAACAGGGTTTTTCGGCATGTCATCTTATTACTTTTTTCTTTATTTTTTTGACAAAGATATAACTGGTAAGCTACAAAACAACAAAAATTATTATGTCTGAATAAATATTCTCTCGCTTATCGGCAATATGGTAGAAGTGATAATATATTTGTAAAAATAAAATTTGAGGAAACAATGGAATTAAAAATTGAAAAAGTACTCAGAACATCTCCCGTTAAATTACCGGATGAATTAATCTTCGGCGCTAATTTTACTGACCACATGTTTGTAATGGATTATGAAAATGGTAAATGGACGAATGCTAAAATCACAAAGTATGGTGATTTTGCCATGAGTCCGGCCGCAATGAGTTTGCATTACGGACAGGCAATTTTTGAAGGATTAAAAGCTTATATACAAGATGATAAAAAAATAGCAATGTTCCGCCCAGATAAAAACCTTGAGCGTATGAACAACTCAGCCGAGCGTTTATGTATGCCCAGATTCGATTCAGAATTTGTTATGGACTCTCTGGTAAAATTAGTGAGCATGGAACGCGAATGGATTCCAACAAAACCCGGTTATTCACTCTATATTCGTCCATTCATGTTTGCTTCTGAAGGTGCGCTGGGTGTGCGTCCGGCAACAAAATATAAACTCTTTATTATTCTTAGTCCTGTTGGACCTTATTACGCCTCAGGTTTTAAACCTGTGCCTATTTATACAACGCGTGATTATGTTCGCGCTGTTCGCAAAGGAGTTGGCGATTGCAAATGCGCGGGTAATTACGCAGCGAGTTTAAAAGCTCAGGCTCTTGCAAAATCAGAAGGTTACGGTCAGGTATTATGGCTTGACGCAATTGAACAAAAATATATTGAAGAAGTAGGCACCATGAATATTTTCATCCGGTTCAAGGATGAAATTGCCACTCCACGTTTAACGGGAAGCATATTACCCGGCGTAACGCGTCTTTCGGCTCTTCAAATTCTTCGTGACTGGAAATTAAATGTAACTGAAAGAGACATTTCACTTGATGAAGTTTTTGAAGCTTATGATTCCGGTAATTTATTAGAAGTATTCGGAACAGGAACTGCCGCTGTTATTTCAGCAGTGAGCAGAATAAAATTAGACACCAAGATGATTAACTTCGACGAAAACGAACCGGGCGAATTAAGCAAAAAACTTTATAAAGAAATTACCGATATTCAGTACGGAAGAATTCCCGATCGTTATGGGTGGATAAAGAAAGTAGAGTAAATTTATCTAAAAGGATTTATGAGGACCCGATTTTCGCTTGGAGATCGGGTTTTTTATTTTGATCCTGATCTAAATCAAGATAATAAATTTGAACAAGTCAAGTACCTAATGGCAGATACAATTTAATAAGGGAAATTAATAATCAAAAGTAAACTATTGCATAAAATTTGCAGGAATGAATAGGAATAGAATCATTTAACAGTATCCTCGAAATCTTCTGTCTTCCCTCTGGTAATATCGTTGTACATCTTTTTATATTATCTACTTTTTTTTATTAAAGTTCACTTCATTCATAATGAGTCCACATCCTAATAACCTTTACAACTTTCTCCTTTTCATAAATTTGATAAACAAGACGATGTTGAAAATTAATTCTGCGTGAAAATGCACCTGATAAGTCGCCAACAAGTTTTTCGTAGTTTGGCGGAGCTTGGAAAGGATTTTCTTCAAGTACTTTGATAAGTTCGATTACTTTTTCTTTCAATCCGGCTGATGAGATTTTCTTTGCATCTTTAAGAGCTTGTTTTGTAAAAACAACTTTATACATTACCATTCAATTTTTTCTGATGTAACATTGAGTGGCGTATCTAATCCTTCACGAATAGATTCTCTCATTCCCGGAATTGAAAGAAGATATAAAGTTTCTGTTATCGAGCGCCAATCATCTTCTGAAATGAGTACGGCATTTTTTCTTTTACCGGTTATTTGGATTGGTTCACTGTCTGTGTTCGTCTGATCAATAAGTTTATATAATTTTGCTCGAGCATTTGTAGCCGATATAGTTTTCATTTCACTCTCAATTTTTTTACAAAAGTACGTCTTCACGTACGCCTTGTCAAGGAAAATATTTTTACTCAAAAATAATTCTTGACACCTGCACACATGTTCACTATATTTGCAGTGAACAAATGAGCACTGTAATGAAAAAAGATCTAACGCCACGTCAACAAGAAATCTTAGATTTCATCGCGCAATTCGTTGAAGAAAACGGGTACCCACCCACCTTACGTGAAATGGGAAGCAAGTTCGAAATTGCTTCTACAAACGGAGTTAAGCGTCATCTTGATGCTCTCCAAAAAAAAGGCTATTTAAATATCACTAGTTATTCGAGCAGAGCTATTACAATTAATTCTGAATTTCAAAACAGCAGGGTAATTGAAACTTCAGTTGAAATACCCATAGTCGGTCGTGTCGCAGCGGGTTATCCTATTCTCGCTGAAGAAAACATTGAGGGAACTTTAACTCTTGATAAAAATCTAACAGGCAAAAAAGAGAATTGTTTTGCCCTGAAGGTCAAAGGCGATAGTATGATAAACGCGGGAATTTTTGAAGGTGATATTGTTATTGTCGCGCAACAAAAAGATGCTCGTAACGGAGATATTATAGTCGCGATGATCGGTGATGAAACAACCCTGAAGAGATTCGAAAAAAATGAAGCAAAAGTTAGATTAATACCGGAAAATAAAAACTATAAGCCAATTGAGATAAATAATCCGGATGAATTTTCGATAATAGGTAAAGTTACGGGCGTTATGCGCTGGTACAATTAAGGAGATTTACAGATGAAATCGAACATATTCAAAAAAGCTATTATAAACAGAAATAAAGTACGTTTTCTTTACAATTTACAGGAAGTAATTCTTGAGCCATATTTTATTTCAACAACTTCTGAAGGGAAAAAGGTGATTTTCGGACGCGTGAATAATTCGCATGAAATCAGAATGTTTAACTATGATCAGATTTTTAATATAAAAGTGCTTGACTGGAAGAAATTTTCACCAATTATTCCAATTATTCCTATTTACAACTAATTAATATAGATAGGAAAGGCAGGTTAAAATCATGGTACGAATAACACATCAGGACAGAGTAGAAAAACTCATAGATCACTTCAGGCAGAGAGGTTATCTTACACTCAGCAGAAGATTCGGTAAATATTTACCCGAACCGGATCGCGTAGGAAATTACGAAGTTGACGCTATCGGGAAATACAAAAAGAAAGTTGCTATTGGAATTACTTTAAGCGAATCAGAGCTTGATGATCCAAAAGTTTACAGCAAACTTACATTTTTAGCTACTAAATATGCTCATCTGCAAACAAGAAGAGTTACTCTCTTCGTCGGCGTTCCCGAATCACTTTTAGGAAAAGCAAGAAATATTGTCAATGCACTTGATGAAGAAGCAAAAAAAAGAATCAAATTAGTAGGCATCAATAATCCAATGTAAGTTTTATCCTATCTATTCCCTTCATAAGAAACCTTGACATTTAGATCCCGCAGGTTTATTTTGGCAAGTCTGAATATTTTTCATTAAACCCTTTATTTCAAAGCATTTGGAAGAACAACAAAAAAAGATATTAGATGAGTTTTCCCGGAAGGGAAATGTTCCTAAACATATTGCCATCATAATGGATGGTAATGGCAGATGGGCAAAAAAACGCGGACTACCGAGAGCCGCCGGTCACAAAGCCGGGGTTACTTCGGTTCGCGAAATTGTTGAATCATGCGCCCGCATCGGAATCAATTATCTCACCCTCTACACTTTCTCGACAGAGAACTGGAAGCGCCCGAAAGAAGAAGTTTCCACCTTAATGCGATTAATGGTGAGAAGCCTCCAGGCGGAGATTGATGATTTGCATTCAAACAACATCAGACTGATGTCAATTGGTAATAAAGAACAGCTTCCCACCATTGTAAGAAAGCAGTTAGAGGAATCGATTGAGAAGACAAAAAATAACACGAAAATGACTTTGAATCTGGCTCTCAGTTACAGTGGTAGGTGGGAACTTATTGAAGCATTCAAACATATAAGCGCGAAATACGCCGAAGGAAAAATTAAACAAGAAGACATAAACGAAGAACTCATTTCCGGTTATTTAACAACTGCCGGAATCCCTGATCCAGACCTGCTAATCAGAAGCGGAGGCGAATTCAGGATAAGCAACTTTTTATTATGGCAAATAGCATATGCAGAAATTTTTGTAACAGAAGTATTATGGCCTGAATTCAGAACTCGGCATTTGCTTGAAGCCATTTCCAATTTTCAAAATAGGGAAAGACGATTTGGACTTGTCAGCGAACAAATTTCCGGTAACAAAAAGATTAAGAAAAATGACGACTAATAATAAAGTAACCTTGGTAATAATGTGTCTATTGATCCTGGGTGCGTCATCAATTCCTGCTTTCGGACAAATTCAACCAAAAAATTACAAAATACTAGCAATCTCGGTTGAAGGAAATGTTACAACAGATGCGAATACTATCATTGCTAACAGCGGATTAAGAATCGGAGATGAATTTCGGGTGCCCGGCGATGAAACCATTAATGCGATTAAAAGACTATGGAAGTTAACAATTTTTTCAAATGTTGAAATCGTTGTCGACAAAGAAATTAATGACGGCGTTTATCTCGTTATCAGAGTTGAGGAATATCCAAGACTAGAAAAATATTTTATCGAGGGAAGCGACGAGATTGACGAAAAAGAAATAGGCACAAAAGTCGGACTGGTAGGCGGACAAATCCTGAAACCTCAATCTATAAGCAAAATAGTCCGTGAAATTAAAAAACTATATTTCGAAGAAGGATTACTTAATGTTGTAATCACTCCTCAAATTTATGAATTCGCCGACGCGGATACATCAGACGCTGAAGAAATAACTACTACCTGGCGTAATGAAAAAAATCTTACTGAAGAATATGAGGTTAAATACTCAACTTCGGATATCCGTCAACAAACACTGCTCAATAAAATCAAAGGCAGAAAAATATTGGTTTTTAATATTGTGGAAGGCAACGTTGTAGAAGTAAACAAAATTGCTTTTGAAGGAAATGAAAAATTTGATGACGATGATTTAAAGAGTGAATTTGAAGAAACATCCGAAGGGGCATGGTATAAGTTTTGGACAAGCAATGAATTTAATAAAGAAGATTATGAAAAAGACAAAGAACTCCTTAAGAAGTTTTACAGAAAACACGGATTCCGTGATTTTGAAATTGTTAAAGACAGTATGATATTCTCCGAAAATAATTCCAACCTGGAATTATTGATTACTGTGTTCGAAGGACCGCAATATTACATCCGTAACATTGATTTTTCCGGCAATACATTATATGTAAATGAAGAATTATACGATCGTCTGGACATGCA
The DNA here is from genome assembly GCA_964516545.1 of uncultured Melioribacteraceae bacterium. Lineage (GTDB taxonomy): Bacteria > Bacteroidota > Ignavibacteria > Ignavibacteriales > Melioribacteraceae > JAHISV01. The sequence continues at coordinate 9,557 of CAZEXO010000006.1, read as the reverse complement.
AACCGGCGATGTGTTCGATTACGAAAAATTAAACCAGAATTTACGCTTTAACGAAAAACAAAATGATGTTTCTTCGCTTTACCAGGATTACGGATATCTTGCCTTCAATTTAAGCGTTGAGGAAGAAAAAGTAGCTTATGACTCACTCGATCTTAAGATAAAAATAATAGAAGGCAGTAGATTTAAAATCGGGAATGTATTGGTAACCGGAAATGACCGGACAAAGGATAAAGTAATTCGCAGAGAACTCTTTACAGTACCTGGTGATTATTTCAGTAGAAGCACAATTATGCGCAGCATACAACAGCTTGCTAATCTTCAGTATTTCAACACTGAGGAACTATATAAATCAGGCGTTGATTACAAACCGGAGAATGACAGTACAGTCTCGATAGTTTATAATGTTGAGGAAAAATCGAGTGAATATTTCAACGCTTCCGTAGGATATAGCGGCGCGTTCGGAATGAGCGGATCTATCGGTCTTACGCTGAATAATTTTTCAATCACCGAACCTTTCCAACTCGGAGGCGGACAGCAGTTATCTTTTAACTGGCAATTTGGAGTCGGAAATTTTTACAGAACTTTCTCCCTGGGATTTTCCGAACCTTGGTTTATGGATACACCAACAATGCTTGGATTTGAAGTTTTCGATACAAGACAAAGATATATTTATGATTTACGACAGTCTGGCGGTACGTTAAGAGTCGGTCGTCGTCTCAGATGGCCTGACAATTATTTTTATTTAATGGGCTCGCTCCGGTTTCAATATAATAATGTTATCGACGGACGGAACTATTATGCAGAAGGTTTATCGCGACAGTATACACTAGGCGTAACAATTTCGCGAACGGATATTGATAACCCGATATTCCCTTCCACAGGTTCGAAATTTTTATTTGATGCGCAGTTATCAGGCGGACCGTTTTTACCCGGTGACGTCGATTATCTGAAACTAAATTTCAAAACTGAGTGGTACAAAAGATTATTCAACTCAAATCGGTTGGCTTTATTTGCCAGCATGGATTTTGGCTATCTCAAAGAACTTCGCGACAGCACAATCGTTCAACCTTTCGAATATTTTTTCATGGGCGGAAATGGTTTAATAATAGCCACAACTCCTCTCAGAGGATATGATGACAGATCAGTAGGACCACGCAATGTTTATGGAGACATAGTCGGCGGCAGAGTTAAGGCTAGATTTATTTTTGAATTACGCGGAGCTTTGGCGCTTGAACCCGTTCCGATTTATTTGCTTGCATTTGCTGAAGCAGGTAACGTATTTTACGACTTAAAAGATACTGACTTTTTTGATCTTAGGAGATCAGTTGGTATTGGCGCCCGTCTTCTAATTCAACCAATCGGTATGATAGGTTTTGATTATGGCTACGGTTTCGACCGAAAAGCTGTTGACGGTAAAGAACCCACTTGGGAATTTCATTTTCAATACGGTCAAGGATTATAACAATAATAAATTGAGGTTATCGTGAAAAAAGTATTATTTATCTTCTTAATTATCGCCGGTTCAATAACATTTGCACAAACACAAAAAGTCGGGTTCGTGAATACTCAGACGATCATGGAGCAATTTTCAGGAGCGATTGCCGCTCAGGCAAAAATTGATGGGATATTGTCAGGCTTAACAAGTAAACGTGACAGCATGACTCAGAGTTTACAGGTTGCCTATGATAATTATCAAAAACAACAAGGCACCATGACAGAAGAGAAAAAAGCGCAGGCACAACAAGAGCTTGTTAAAAAACAACAGGAAATTCAACAATACGAACAAGCTAAATTTTCTCAGCCAAACGGTGAAATTTATGTGGAGAATGAAAAAGTTATGGCGCCGGTAAGAGAAAAAGTAAAATCAGCAATCAACGAAGTAGCTAAACAATTGGGTTACAATTTTATCTTTGATAAAAGTAGTGAAGTGCTTTTGCTTTATGCCGACGAAGCTTTTGACATAACGCTGGAAGTTCTTATCAAGCTTAAGAAAGGTTAATAATCCTTAACAGGAATAATTATGAAAAAAATCATTTTTGGTTTTGTAATGTTTTTAGCGTCATTTACCCTGAACCAGGCTCAGTTAAAAATCGGGTATGTGGATTCAGCAGCAATAATGGATACTTTAACCGAAGCTCAGGACGCGCAGATAAGGCTTGACGCCATGATTCAGGAGTGGCAGGATGAATTAACAAAGATGGAAAATGAATGGAAAGAAATTTATAATGATTATGAAAAAAGAAAACTGATTCTTTCCGAAAAGAAAAGGGCTGAAATTGAAAAGCAGCTTGTCGATCTTGAAAAAAGTACCACAACTTTCAGACAACAGAAATTCGGAGTCAGCGGTGAGTTATTCCGCAAACAAGAAGAACTTATGAAACCTATCCAGAATAAAGTATTCAACGCCATTAAAACTGTTGCTGAAGATGAAAACCTTGATTTTGTATTCGACAGAAGCGGCGATCTAATTTTTCTTTATGCCAAAGATGAATACGACATAACAAAACTTGTACTAGAAAAATTAAAATGACATTTTATGAAAATAAAACTAACGGATGCCGCCGAGTTTATCGGCGGCAAAATATTTGGGGAAAAAGATGTTGAAATAACCAACATCGCCAAAATAGAAGAAGCTAACCCCGGTGACCTCACCTTTCTTTATCTCCCGGCATACGAAAAATATCTCGAAACTACCAAAGCCTCAGCTGTTATTGTGAACGCCAACATTAAAAAGACAAGAACCGATATTTCATACATTGAAGTTGAGAAACCAAACATCGCCTTTCAGAAAATATTGATTAAGTTTTTCTCACCCGAAATAAAACTTAAAGGGATCGATGCAACAGCTCAGGTACACACTTCCGCAAAAATTTGTGAGAACGTTATACTTGGGAAAAATGTTGTTCTCTCAGAAAACTGCGTGATTGGAAATAATTCCATTATTCATCACAACACAGTATTAATGGAAAATGTTAAAGTCGGTGATAACACTTTGATTTACCCAAATGTTACGGTTCGTGAAAATTGCATAATTGGCAGCAACGTTATTATTCATTCAGGAACGGTTATCGGTTCTGATGGATTTGGGTTCACACCTGATGAGAAAGGAGTTTATTTCAAGGTTCCTCAAATAGGTAATGTAATAATTGAAGACGATGTTGAGCTTGGTTCAAATGTTTCGGTTGATCGCGCCGCGCTTGGTTCAACTATTATAAAAAAAGGAACTAAGATTGATAATCTCGTTCAAATAGCGCACAATGTTGTTGTCGGTGAAAACACAGTTATATCAGCGCAAACCGGTATTTCCGGAAGCACTAAGGTTGGGAATAATTGTATTTTAGCCGGTCAGGTAGGAGTTGTTGGACATATTGAAATAAGTGACGGAACAATTGTTGGCGCGCAATCAGGCGTTTCAAAGAGCCTCACGAAAAAAGCTACCTATCGTGGTTCACCTGCTCAGGAAATTTCTTCCACTTTAAAAATGGAAGCTCACATGAGAAACCTGGCAAATTATGCCGACAGAATTAAAAAGCTTGAAAAGGAATTGAAAGAAATTTCTGAAATTATAACTAAACAAAAAGAAGGAAATTCTACTAATGCTTGAATTGCAGCGAACAATATGTAAACCGGTTTCGATTTCCGGTATCGGACTCCATACAGGAACGCCCTGCACATTAACATTTAAGCCGGCTCCAATTAATGCAGGCATCAAATTTATCAGGGTTGACCTTGGCGGCAATCCGGAAATACCGGCCATTGTTGACTATGTTGTTGATATATCAAGAGGAACAACATTAGGAATCGGTGATGCAAAAGTTCACACTGTTGAACACGTACTCGCCGCAATCGCAGGTCTTCAAATAGATAATATAACAATAGAAATAAATGGAATAGAACCTCCTGTGGGTGATGGCAGCGCTCTCCCCTTTGTTGAGATATTACACAAAGCCGGTATTGAAACTCAGGATGCACCCAAAGATTATTTGGTTATTGATCAGGAAGTGGCTTTTCATGATGAAGACAGAAAAGTTGATATTGTTGCTTTACCGCTTGACGGCTTCAGGGCTACAATTATGGTTGACTATGAAAACCCCGCTCTCGGAAGTCAGCATACCGGATTATTCGATCTTGAAAAAGAATTCGTCACTGAATTTGCACCCTGCAGGACTTTTTGTTTTCTGAGTGAAGTTGAAATGTTAGCAAAACAAGGACTCATCAAAGGTGGTAATCTTGATAATGCCGTTGTCATTGTTGATAATAAAGTAGATGAGGAACAATTAAGCGCTCTGAGTAAAAAATTGGGAGTCGAGAAAATTACTGTCGGTAAATCAGGTTTCTTAAATGACAAGTCGCTCAAATTTAAGAACGAACCTGTGAGACATAAGCTGCTTGATATGCTTGGTGATTTTTGTTTAATCGGCGCTCCTATAAAAGCCCAGATACTTGCCGCTCGCCCTGGTCATGCAGCAAATGTTGAGTTCGCTAAAAAAATAAGAAAATTATACCAACAGAAAAAAATTGTTAAAAAATATCAATTTGTAAAAAAAGAAGGCGTTGTTTTTGATATAAATGCTATTCACAGAATTTTACCGCATCGTTATCCTTTTATTCTTGTTGATAAAGTAGTTGAACTCGAATTTGACAATAAGGTTGTTGCGATAAAGAACGTAACCCGGAATGAAGAATTTTTCAACGGGCATTTTCCAGGTCAGCCTGTTATGCCTGGCGTTCTTCAGATTGAAGCATTGGGTCAGGCTGGCGGAATACTTCTTTTAAATTCAATTCCTGATCCAACAAAAAAATTAGTTTATTTCATGAGCATCAACAATGTTAAATTCCGTAAACCGGTTGTTCCCGGAGATCAGCTGATTCTTGAAGCTGAGATGGTAAGTAAAAAATCAAAATATGTTCAGGTGAAAGGCAGAGCATATGTAGATAATACAATGGTTTGTGAAGCTGATTTTATGGCTGCGATTGTTGACAAACCCGAAGAACAAATTGAAAATCAATAACAAAAGCCAGAAAGAAAAATGACAAATATTCATTCAACTGCCATCGTTAGCAGTAAAGCCGAACTGGGCAACAACGTTACTGTAGCTCCTTATGCAATAATTGAAGATGATGTTATAATCGGGGATGATTGTCAGATTGGTCCGCATGCAATTATTTATAACGGCGCCCGGCTTGGAAAGAATGTAAGAATTTCTCAAGGCGCATCAGTCGCCAATCTTCCGCAGGATTTGAGATTCAAGGATGAAAAAACTTTTTTTGTAATAGGTGATAACTGTGTTATCCGTGAATTCGTAACTCTTCACCGAGCATCGGTTGACGGAAGCGAATCGCGGATCGGGAAAAATTGTTTTATTATGGCTTACGCTCATGTTGCTCACGATTGCCGTTTAGGTGATAATGTAATACTCGCTAATAGTGTTCAGATAGGCGGTCATGCGGTGTTAGAAGATTATGTAATCATCGGAGGTTCAACGCCGATTCACCAGTTCACACGCGTTGGTCAGCATTCCATGATCGGCGGCGGATTCAGAATTACAGTTGATGTTCCTCCCTATGTGTTAGCTGCCAACGAACCTTTAAGATACTGCGGACTCAATATCGTTGGACTCAAAAGGCGAGGATTCACCGAAGCACAAATTGCCGACATAAAAAAAACATACGATATTTTATATAACTCCGGATTGAATTTCAGCCAGTCAAAAGAAAGAATTAATAATGAAATGAACCAATCTGCACATGCCATGATAATATTGGAATTTCTTGAAAATACAAAGCGTACTCTGCTGAGAAGATGAATTGGTATTTTATAAATTCAGGTTTACAAACCGGGCAGTACAATATGAATTTTGATATTGAACTAGCCCGGTCTTGTTCTTTAAATGAAGCTCATTTTCGGTTATACAGATGGAAACCTTACTGTATCTCTTTAGGCGCGAACCAAGATGAATCGGAAATAAATTCAGCAAAAGCCGAAAAGGACGGAATCGACATTGTGAGAAGACCCACTGGAGGCAGAGCAATATTACACGCTGAGGAAATTACTTATTCCGTTGTTCTTCATCTGCAAAACAATTTTAGCCCGAGGGAAATATACTCGAAAATTTCTGTCGCACTGGCGCGGGGTCTTTCGTTCTACGATTCGAAACTCAGAGAAGTTGAACTTGAATCGATACAACCTGACTTCCCTTCCCTGCTGAAACAACCATCAGGGATGTTGTGTTTTGCCAGCACTGCAAAAAATGAATTGAAATATCACGGGAAAAAAATAGTCGGCAGCGCTCAACGGAAAATCGGGGAAGTTATTTTGCAGCATGGCTCAATTCTATGTGGTAAATTTCATCGTCAGCTTCCTGACTATCTTGTTGAATCGGAAGAAAACCGAAAAATTTTAGTAAATGAAATGAATGAAAAAACTATCGAAATAGAATCCATTATTGAAAAAGAGACTGATTATAATAAACTGACTCAATGCCTGGTGGATGGATTTAGTGATGAATGGAATATAATACTTAAGGAAATGAAAAAGGTTTAAGAATATGACTACACATAATGAATTCAGAAAAATAACGACCAAAAGCCTTCAGTTGCTGAAAAACCAGGGGAAAAAAATCGCGGCATTAACTGCTTATGATTTTATCACGGCCAAACTTCTTGATGAAACAGGAATCGACATAATCCTGGTGGGTGATTCTCTGAGTAATGTTTTTCAGGGTAATGATACAACGCTGCCTGTAACTTTAGATGAAATGATTTATCACACTAAAGCCGTAACGAGGGCTGTAAAAAGAGCCATGGTTATTGTTGATATGCCATTTATGTCTTATCAAACAAATCCGAATGAGGCGTTCACTAACGCCGGTCGAATTATGAAAGAAACACCTGCGAGCGCAGTTAAACTTGAAGGAGGAATTCTTATAGCTGAAACAGTAAAAAAAATTACTGAAAACGGAATTCCTGTCATGGGACATATCGGGCTTATGCCTCAGTCAATTCATAAATTCGGAAGTTATGCCGAAAGGGGCAGAGAGAAAGACGAAGCTGAGATGATTTTACAGGATGCCCTCGCTTTGCAGGAAGCCGGCGCTTTTGCGATTGTACTGGAAAAAATTCCCCGTGCACTTGCGAAAGAAATTTCTGAATCATTGATTATTCCGACCATCGGCATCGGCGCGGGTGCCGACTGTGACGGACAAATTCTTGTCACCCCTGATATGCTGGGATTAAATGTTGAATTTCATCCGCGTTTCGTGAGACATTATGCCGAACTTGCTGATACAATTAAAAAATCGGTCTCTGCTTATATTTACGATGTTGCAAACAAAAATTTTCCTACTGAGGAAGAAAGTTATTAATAACTCGTGTTAACTATGAAAAAAATACTGACTATCATTTTCCTGACATTATTTTTAGGTATTATTTCTGCTCAGGTTGAAAAGGAGACTCTTCATTATTTTGAAGGCACTATAATAAACGATATTGACGGAGACGGAAATTTCATCTGGTTTGCTACAGAAGGAAAAGGCGTTTTACGTTATGATAAAAAAAATGATACCTGGGAAGATTTTTCCCAATACAACAAAGATATCCAGCAGGAATATGTTTATTGCCTCGCCGCAAATGATAAATTTGTCTGGGCGGGAACTGTTGACGGATTATTAATCCTCGATAAAAAAACAAACAGATGGACAAGACGAAAATTCAGCGTTGGCGGACAGTTAAGCAATTGGATAAGATCTTTAGCTTATGATCCTTTCGATGAAGTTGTCTGGATTGGTCGATTTCAATATTTAACAAAGTATGATATTCAACGCAGAAGATTTGTTGATTATGATCTTACAGTTAGCGGAAACAAAAAAACTAATACGATAAAAACTGTTGCTGTTGACGGTGACAGTCTCGTCTGGTTCGGCACCGAAGGCGGACTTCATAAATATGATAAATCAAAAGACCTCGATCAACCGGGAGCTGTTGTATTTTATGACAGCAAACTTCATTATTTTAACGGTGACGGAGATGAAGCCTCAATAACTTCTTTGTTATTCGAACAAAATAATATTTGGATCGGACTTGATGAATTCAGGACAGAAAATAATCCCAATTATAATCTCGGCGGACTTTATAAATTCGATCGCAGAAATGAATGGTACAGATTTGATAATACCCTGGGATTTCAGGCAAACGGCGTATTTGCTTTAGAAAGAATTGGAGATTACATTTTCGCATCGCTTTATCAGTTCGGTCGTGATACAAAAAACACTTACGGACGCGGTCTGGCGAGTATTAACAGAAGAAACATGAAACTCGATCAGATTACGGATAGTCAGCTACCGCAAAAAATATTATCGATTTATTTTCGGAGTTTGGTAGGAATTCAAGGGGTTGGGAGGTTTTGAGACCGGGAAATATATGAAAAAAATAACTAATTTGTGTATGAACATAAAAGAGATAAGCTTTTGGGGGG